>DAOVNN010000083.1 GCA_030630165.1 Candidatus Krumholzibacteriota bacterium | reverse complement strand
ATGATCTTGGCCTTGGCATTCTCTTTGATGAGCTCCATCAGGATATCGTCTGTGAATTCTATACAGGCGACTGTCATATCCCTCGCGAGGACGGCATCAGACGCCTCGATCGCTATCTCAAGGACCCCTTCATCCCTGATATTCATAGACGTCCTTTTGCTGAGTTCCCGCCTCGCCTCCTCAAGGGAGGACTTGCCGTACATCTCCCTGAGATCGAAGCGCGCGTCCATCATATCTGTCATCCGGTGGCTGCGGACGATATAATCGATGATGTAATTCCTGCCGATTCGAATAAAGGTGGCATACGACTCGCTGAAAGCACCCAGCCGTGAGAGGAAACTGTTCGATCCGGTCAGCTCCTGCTCAACGCCTCCGGGGATGAAAGCGCCCAGCGATATAAATTTCGCCGGCAGGACCAGGCTGATGACGATGGATATTACGAATCCCGCCACCGCCGCCAGTATTATCGTCTTCTTATTACGCAGAATCACAGACAGAAAAGACAACATCCCATTCTCCTTGCCCGGGAGTCCTCTGGGTTACATTTAGGGGCTCTCGAGCCTCTGCAGCAGCTTCAGGAGTTCTTCATCCCCCGGAGCGATCTCGAGCGCTCTTCTGACCCACATGATCGCGGCATCTCCGTTCCCCTCCGCGTATGCCATCCGCGAGAGGAGTTTACAGGCAGTAATCATCTCATTCCTGCGCCCGGAGTTCCATGCATGATTGTACAATATTCCGGCCTCGGCACGCATCCCCAGTTCGTCGAGGAGGTATCCATATTCAAGGGCAAGCCGCGGGAAATCCGGGTCGGATTCCCAGGCCAGCCCGTAATATTCACGGGCCCGCTCCTTGTCTCCGGTTCTGCTCAGCACACGCGCGTAGTTTATCCTGTTCTCGACGCTGTCCGGATCGAGCTTCAGCGCTTCCGCGAATGCTTCCAGCGCCCTGTCCTCGTCAAGTCTGCTCATGTAATGATTGCCGAGAAAGGTATATGTGGCGCTCCTGTTGACTCCGAACATCTCCCTGCCGGAAACAGCCGTGAAAAAGAGCGCGGCGGCGACCGATGCGGCAGCGACTTCCTTCCATCTGCGCGCCGGGATCTTTCCTGCCATCCACGCGGTGAAGTAACCGGCGGAAGCGGCAAGGACCGGAACCGACGGCAGCCTGTATCTTGTGTTGAAATAGAAGAGCACTATGGCCGCCATCGATGAGGCGAGGAATATCAGAAACGGCCATCTCCCGAAGCTGTACCTGATGATCAGGAATGCGCCCGCAAAAGCCAGCGTAGAAATAAGCGCGAACCTGACGAGGAGCAGCCTGAAGACCGGGCATTCCTGCCTCATGAGCTCGATATCGACTATATCGCCGAGCTCTCCCCCGTTCCAGAATAGCAGGAACTTGCGGCTGAGAAGAAGGAGCCAGCCGCCCGGATCGGTGACGATCCTCTCGCGGGCACGGGACGACCAGAACGCCGATACCTCCGCTTCGGTCATCCTTCTTCCCGCGATTCGTTCCGCCGCTATCCTCGAGTCCTCAATGAGACCTCGCATGTCGCGTCTCATCCCCTCGGGTGGATTGTAAAGTCCCCTCGCGCCACGCATGTTGCCGATGTAGAGGTTGATCCCCCCGTGAGAAGTCACCGGCGCAGGGGTCCCGGTCTGCGTGGCATTGTAGATCGACGCGGGGGCGAGCATGACAATGACCCCGGCCGCATACAACACCGGCAGTCTCCATCTCCTGTGTTCGGTTTTCGAAACGATGAAAAGCCAGCCTGTCAGCAGCGGAGCAAGGAAAAGAAAGATGTTGGGACGACCCATTATCCCGGCTCCCGTCAGGATTCCCAGGAATACTGCCGCGGCGGCAGGCGGGATTTTCCGTCCGATGATCTTTATGTCACCTTCGCCCCGCAGGATGCTCGACAGTCTGAGTGCCGTAAAGAACGATGCTGCCATGATCAGCGTCACGAGACTCGTCGCCAGCACGCTCCCCTCGTAGAGAAGAAACTGGGGGTAGAGCAGCGCGAGCGATGCGGCAGTGATACCGGCGATTCCCCCACTGCGGGGATCTTTATCCGGTCCGCTCGCGAGCAGCCTCGCCGAATGGAATATCAGCCATATCGTCAGCAGTCCCGCCAGGCACTGGATGATCCTCGGTACCAGAAGACCGCTGCTGAATACCTTGAAAACAAAGGCGAGAAAGAGCGGGTACAGCGGGTTGAATGTCAGGCCGCCCTGCGGCAGACCGCCGCCCGATGCCATCGAGCTCCCCAGATCGTGGTAGAATCGCATGTCGAGAGGGAGTATCTCCCCGAGGTCGCTGCCGGAGAGCTGGACGAGAAAGGCTATCCTTATCACGGCGGCAGCCGCGATGATCGCGGGCAGGACGATGTAGGCCGATCGATATCGTTGTTTATTACTGTTCATCGGTCCCTTCCCTCCTCTTTATCAGTCCTGCCAGTGACCTGAACGGTACGAACAGCGCCTTTATCATCATCCAGCCGTTGCGCCATGTGGGCCTGTAGAGGAAGCAGGCAAAGAGTCCGGCGGCAGCATAGGATATGACTGTCGCTACAGCCGCTCCCATCCCTCCATAGCGCGGTATCAGAAAGATATTCAGGGCGACATTGATGGCAGCTCCGAGACCGCTGCTGATAAAGAGGAAGGTCAACTCGCCCTCGTTCAGCAGCCAGCGGCTCATCGCTACCTTGAGGAATACAAACACGCCCGCCCATATATGAACGGCCAGGATCGGGCCGGCCGCCGCGTACTGCTCCCCGAACACCATGACTATTACCCGGTCTGCGGTGAATGTGAAGAAGACGCCTACGGCAAGTCCCAGCCACGCGAGGAAATCATAGAGCTGCTGCAGCCGCGCATAGTAGACCTTCTCGCCCCGCTCCCGGGCCTTGATAAGGGCCGGAAAAACGGAAACAGCTATGGCTACAGGAATAAAGTACCACGTCTCGGAAAGACGCACCGCCGTAGAATAGACACCGACAGCTTCATCCCCGGCATACTGTCCGAGCATCACCACGTCGATCTTGAAATAGATGATCGAAAGAGCAGCGGAAAGTATAAGCGCCCATGACTGGCCAAGCAGGTTTTTCGCCCTGGCCATACTGAAGCGCCAGTTTTTCAGTCGATACCCCTGGGACCTGTAGACTATCACCATTCCGCTTCCGGAAACAATGATGTCGACGACCATGATAGCGGCGAAGACCGGAACGGGTGCTTTCATCACTATAGCGAGGATTCTCAGCAGATTGGCTACAACCAGGGCCGAACTCTTCGCGAAGACGGTGAACTTGGACTGGACCTGGGACTGGAACCACATGTCTATACAGTCGAAGGCCTGCAGAAACAACGTAAGGGCGGCAATGCTGGTGACCAGGCGTACGGTCGGATCGCTGCGCCTGACGAAATAGATAACCAGCAGGGCAAATGTGAACCCGGTCAGGCCGCCGATCAGCCTCAAAACGAAAGTCGTACCGAGGATCTCATCCCTGGCCTCCGGCTCACGGACAATATCCCTGACTACGATCCCCTGGAGACCGAGAATCGCAAGCGGGCCGAAAAGCCCCACAAAAGCGACCCCGTACTGGAAAACGCCGAAATCTTCCCTGCCGAGATATCTCGCCACCCAGGCCATCACGAAAAGGGCAAAGAGGATCCTCAGTATCCTGAGACCAAACAGCCACCCCGTATTCGCCATGATATCCTTAAGGGTGCCGCTGATTCTGAATCTATCGACGATCAATTCTTTCTCTGCTCCCCATGGCTCCAGTGCCGCTCCAGGCCCATATCCTGTTGATCAGAATGGGATTATATGTGAGGTAAGCGTGCATTGAAAGGGCAAAGGGATCCCGTGTCGTTTGCGCCGGGAGCCCGAAAATAGTATAATTATTAATACAACCGAAAGCAATTGAGGGAGTTACACATGAGACAAGCCGTTTTTTCATTGCTGATCATCCTGCTGACAGTTTCCGGTGCGGGAGCCCAGGACAGGTTCGGAACGATAGACAGGGATCTGCTTGTAAAACTCGAAAGGCCGCAGAAGACCTCGGGCCGCTCTCTACTCTTCGCGCCCCAGCCCACCCCTGAGCAGATGATGTCCGACGTGATCCATTATGACATCGATATCGCCTTTGACGAGGTCACCGGCTTCGTCGAGGGAAGAGTGACCGCGATAGTGGAGAGCACTGTCGATTCACTTTTCCAGATCGATTTCAATGCTGATCCCATCCTGGTGATCCTTTCCATCAAGCTGGAGGGACAGGAGCACTTCGTCTATTCGCAAAACGGCGACGTCCTGACCGTCAATCTCCCGACAGGCCTGGCAACGGGTGAAAGCACGACCCTGACCATCTTTTTCGAAGGCACCCCGACGCTCGCTTCTCAACCGGGACTCTTTATCAGGACCCATGATACCGGCTCCGTTCTCTACTCGCTCAGCGAACCGTGGAGCGCCAGAACGTGGTGGCCCTGCAAGGATTATCCCGACGACAAGGCAACATTCGATATCGCCCTGTCTGTCAGGCCAGCCCTGTTCGCCGCTTCGAACGGCGACTTCATCGGGCAGGCCGACACGATACGCCTGGGCGAGCCCTTCGTGCGGTATACATGGAAAGAAAACTACCCGATGCCGCCCTATCTCTTCTCGATCACGGCGTCGGAGTACATCCTCATGACCGATCAATGGATCTACGCTCCCGGCGAGACGATGCAGGTGACCAATTACGTCTACCCGTACCTCGTGGCGGAAGCGGCGATAGATCTGGATATATCCGTGCCTGCACTGGATTACTTCTCATCGCTCTTCGGCATGTACCCGTTCGTCGACGAAAAATACGGCGTGGCGATCTGCGAGATGGGCGGCGGCATGGAGCACCAGACCCTGACGAGCTACGGATCGATGCTCCTGACGGGCGATCACAGGTACGACTGGATATGGATACACGAGCTCGGGCACCAGTGGTTCGGCGACCTCGTCACCTGCGCCGACTGGACACATATCTGGCTCAATGAGGGCTGGGCGAGTTACTTCGAGGCACTCTGGTTCGAGCATCTCGGCGGGCCTGGCGATCTGAAGGATTACATGCAGACGATGGATACGCCGATCTACTGGACCGGCCCGGTGCTGCGTGATCCCGACGTAGTCGATCCGTGGTACTACTTCAACCGCGTTGTCTACGACAAAGGTGCATGGATCGTGCACATGCTCAGGCACGTGATGGGTGACCCGGCCTTCTTCGACGCGACGAGAGCCTATCTCGCCGATCCGCAGTTCAGCTACGGAAACGCCGACAGTGAACAGTTCGAGGCGTTTTACGAGGGCTTTTACGGCGATCAGCTCGACTGGTTCTTCGACCCATGGCTGACCCGCACCGACAGGCTTGCCTACGAATGGCAGTGGAACTCGTGGGAGCAAGAAGGACGCAGCTACCTGTCGATATTCGTCAGGCAGCTTACCAATCCGCCATATACGATGCCGGTCGATTTCCGCATCTCGTACGGAGCGGTCGATTCGGACACGACACTCTGGATCGACGAGCTGGAGGAATCGTTCGTCTTCGAGACTACGGAACTAGCCACCGGCGTCCTCTTCGATCCCGACGACTGGATCCTGTGTGACCACAGTAATGTCACATCCGGCCTGGGGACTACCCCGTCCATGCCGTTCCTTTCACAGAACTGGCCCAATCCGTTCAATCCCTCGACGACTGTACGTTTCGGCCTGGACAGCCCGGGATTCGTGCAGCTGCGCATCTACGACGCGCGGGGAGCGCTGGTCGGGACGCTCGTCGACGAACGTCTCGGAGAGGGCGCGCACGAGATTGTGTGGAACGGGAACGATTCGGAAGGAAGGCCCGTTTCCTCGGGAGTGTATTTCTACCGGATGACCAACGGGGAACAGACATTTACGAGAAAAATGATCCTGCTGCGCTAGTACGTGTCTCTATGGAGAGATCCGAGACTCAGGCGCCTGGTTTTTCTTTGTGGAGATAGAGCAGGATGTCCTCGTTATCTGGTTTTGCTTCCGATAATTCTGCATCCCAACAATATTCTAAATAGGGCATTCCCCGCGACAAACTTCCTTATATAAAAGGGCATCTTAGCAAGTAAGTGTTCGAGTATGAATATCAGTAATGGTGGTATGGACAAATAATATCCTCTTGCTCCTACCAAAACCCTCGTTCTGGCAAACCCACAGTTTTCAAACAATCGACAGAGCTCTCTATTAGTATATTCTTTTAAATGAAATCCAGTTGCCTCTTTATCAAAATATTTTGAAATATCATGAGGTCCATATAGTTTATTAGGCGTAAAACAAATGTATATACCACCTGGTTTAAGTGTGTTGTATATATTCCTTAACTGTTCCAAGGCATCATCAGGATGTAAATGTTCGATCAACTGATAACTGAATGCAACATCCACACTCTCTTTTGGTACAGGTATACTGACGCCATCGGAAAGTAAGAGTTTAAAATTATTCGGAAATTCTGCTTTCTTTGTTATCTCTTCTGATACATCTACTGCATAGACATATTTTACTGATTTTGATATCTGAAATGACAGTTGGCACTCCCCAGGACCAATTTCTAAAAATGTTGTGTTTGTATTTATATAATGCTTGATGAACTTTAAGCGTCCTCGCATGGCATTATTTAATTCCGTATTGTTCTTTCTTCTCAATTGAGGATGATGAGGTACGCGCCTATAAAGTTCATCATATAGGGAAGAATATAGCTTGCCTCTCTCCTCCTTTGTAGCATTACGAAGTTTTTGTGCTAATTCTTTTTCCACATCATAATGTTCCCTGATATTCTCTTTAGTATGATCCATTTTGTTCTCAATTTCTTAAATATATGTTAATTCATAATTTTCGTCTCACGGCATGCAAGGCTGTACCCACCTGCATCCTGATGGATAGAAGTATACAATACCGGTTTCTGAAAGCCAAAACTGAAATACCTCCGGGAATAACCGTCCCCGATTCCCCTGCCGACAATTAAGAATTAGCCGCGCCAACCACGAATCAATTGATTCAGCCTGTTCACGAGCTTATTGAGATCAACCTACAGCTGCGTGCGCCGGGTTGACTCTCGTATCCGTGCACGAATAGCCTTCATCGCCTTCAAGCTCACAAGCAGGAAACCGAAGAGATGTTCAAAGACGCCCAGAGGTTCAGAGCCGGGCCTTTACCCTCTTTCGGTGTCTTTTCAGGGGATTTGAGAATTATGCGTCCAGTGTTGGATGCGCGATCTTTTGTCACACCCTTGTTTTGCTTCCTCGATTGTGGACGAAACGAGGCTTTGAAAAAGGAGAAAATGATTATCGCGGATAGGCGTGTCTAAGAGTGGTATTGTTGAGAAACAAAAGTCAGAAAGAAGAATATGCTCCGATATTTCAGTAATGCGATTATTATATTAACAAACGGAAGATGCGAACACTCGGTTTTTGGTTTTTCCGCAACAGGGACTAATTAAATTTCTTGCCCTTGTTCAGCCGTTGCTATAGATAATGTACAATGCGTGGAAATATCGAGACATACAGCATCATCAATACACAGAGAGCCATTTTTTTCTTACTTGCTCTCGCTTTTCTTTCAGCAACTTTTTTTTGTCTATTTTCCGACATCCGTAGAATAGTAACGATTGTTTCTGACGACTCTGGATACTATCTCGAGATAGCTGAAAACGTCGCTGGCGGAGCAGGATTCACGTTCGACGGAATAGGTAATACTAACGGCTATCAGCCGTTGTGGCTATATCTCCTGACTGCTCTGCAGGTAATAATTAGTGGGAACCCCGAAACCATGCTGAGAGCTTGTGTCCTCTGCCAGGCAATTCTCTTGTTTTCGGCCGGTGTCCTTTTCTACCGGATTCACTCCGGAGCATTCTCTCGAAAATCAGGACTGATTAGTGTTATTGCATTTCTCGTCTTCGTTTTTTTCCCCTGTCTGAACGGAATGGAATCGGCACTCCTCGTTTTTATGCTTGCTTCCCTCCTCTATACCGGCTGGAAAGGACGGATCTTCTCAACCAGTCCAGGCAGGTGGCATTTCCTTTTTGGAATCGTCCTCGGCCTGACAGTCCTCGCCCGCCTCGATGCCGTTTTCGTCGCTACTGCACTAGCATTCTACCTCACGTTCGATATTTTTCGAGACCGTACAGACACCAGCGTAAAAATAAAAAGACTGGTTCTGATAGGAGCAGGATCAACCCTTGTCCTTACTCCATACATACTTTACAACCTCATTGCCACGGGAAGCATCATGCCGATAAGTGGAGCCTTAAAATCTACCTTTCCCCGCATATCGACTTCCGGTTACGGCTTGTCGCGCCTGAGCGGAAGGGACTGGGGAAAGATATCTGCTGCGGCTCTCTACTTGGTGTGGTATTTCCGCTCAGGACGAGAACGAGGCCATCGTGAAAGAGAATACTTCAGGGGCGCTGTTTCCATTCTTGGTATAGCGGTTCTCCTTCATTCCCTTCACACTGCCCTCTTTATGAAATGGGCCGTCTTCAGATGGCATTTTATCACATACAGCGTTCTCGGAACATTCGTCCTGAGCGAGCCGATTGAATTCATCCTGCGCAATTTCCTTCGTAGGTTCTCCAAAATTGCCTGGTCAGCCACTCTACTTGTCCTTCTTGTCACCGGTGCCCTCATTATAAAGGGAAAATTATACAGACCGTATGACTGGACCGTACAGAACTACGAAGCATCGCTCTGGACCAAAAACAATACTGGCCCGGATGATATCTTCGCGATGAAGGACGCGGGCATTTTCGGCTTCTTCAGCGAACGGCAGGTAATCAATCTTGACGGCGTCGTAAACAACATCCAGTTCCAGAAAGTACTTAAGGAAGGGCGCCTGGATGAATATCTGGGAGGTTGCAACGTCCAATATATCGCTCAGCACGCTATCTGGCACCGCAATGATGTCGTGACCGGAGAATACGCAACCTATAGCCAAGAATACCCAAGCAGGAAGTTTGACGGATCGGGAGACGCACTGGAATTAACTCGAGACTCTGAAGTCTACCGTTCTCCAATCTATTTCGACGGGGCATTCGATACAGTTTTTCTCATTTGGAGATTCCAGCGGCCATAAAGAGGTGCGCCTTCCGAACATTTTGGAAGTAAATCTACGTTCAGGAACAACCTGGCAACTCCCGTTCTTAATATAATCTCCTTGTTAACACATTCGAGCTCCTTTTCCTACATGAACAACAATGGAAACTCGTCAGGACCATCGTAGATGAACGTCTTGGGGAAGGCGCGCACGAAGCTGTCTGGAACGGGAACGATTCGGCGGGAAGGTCCGTTTCCTCGGGAGTGTATTTCTGCAGGATGACATCGGGCGAGCAGACATTTACACGGAAGATGATCTTGCTCCGCTGATTCAGCCTCAATAGAGATCCGGCGGCGCCTTTTCCCACGACGGAACGACATCTTCACGGACTAAGACGCTGTTGTGGTCTGAAAGAAAGCGTTTATAACCGGTCAGCCCCGGGTCGGCCGTGATCAGACGTTGCTTCGTGCTGCTCAGATCCAGTATCAGAGCGGGGCGATACTTTTTTACCCACTGAATGCGTGTCGTACCTATGGCCTCCGGAGTCACAAGCCCCTTTTCATCGAAGACCGGATTGTCAATAGCGGACCATCCAACAGCGCCGATCTCCTTGGCGCCTATCCACTCCTCCCTTCCGAGATTGGCGGATACCCAGGCACCGACGTTCAGGTAGGAAACCTCGCGCCTTTTGTATTTCTTAAGCAGATGGTCTCTATTTTTTACAAGGGGTAATAGTGTCAGCAAGATTATCATCGCGAGTACTATCGTCTGCCTTAAACGGTTATAGCGGGAGGATCTGGGTACAGCCAGGGTCACGAGGACAAAAGAGCTCAGGGT
>DAOVNN010000025.1 GCA_030630165.1 Candidatus Krumholzibacteriota bacterium | reverse complement strand
CCGTGAGCGAGTCGAGAACGAAACCGAGGGCTTTCTTGAGCGCGCGGCGATTCTTGATCATGTCGATCATCCAGCGCTCGAGCAGGAACTCTGAGCGCTGGAATCCCTCGGGAAGCTCCTCGCCGACTGTTTCGCGAATCACCCTGGGACCGGCGAAACCGACAAGGGCTTTCGGCTCCGCGATGATCACGTCACCCTGGAACGCGAACGAAGCTGCCACGCCGCCCGTGGTCGGATTGGTAAGGATCGATATATAGGGAAGCCGCGCCCGCGATACTGCGGCTACGGCTGCGGATGTCTTGGCCATCTGCATCAGAGAAAGGATCGACTCCTGCATGCGCGCTCCGCCCGATGCGGAGAGGATGATGAGCGGAAGCCGGTTCTCGATGGCGACATCAGCTATTCTCCTGATCTTCTCGCCAACGACCGAACCCATACTTCCGCCGAGAAAACTGAAGTCGAGGATCGCCAGAGCGGCAGGCTGCCCCTCGATCGAGGCCGTACCGGTGATTATGGCAGACCTGCGTCCCGTCTTCTTCGTTGCGCTTTTCAGGCGGTCGCTGTATTTCCTGCTGTCCCTGAACTCGAGAGGATCGAGCGAGGTCAGAGATGCCTCGGTCTCCTTGAAGGAAGCCTCGTCTGCAAGTATGTCCAGATAAGCGGAGGCGTTTATGCGGAAGTGATACTCGCACTTCGGGCATACCGAACGCTGCCTGAGCAGTTCCTTCCGGTAGAGGATCTCGCCGCATGAAGGACATTTTTCCCAGAGCCCGTCAGGGACTTCCTTCTTCCGCCAGGTCTTGATCCCCTGTTTTGCCTTTTTCAACCAGTTCATATCGTTTCCTCCCGGCCTGCCGGGATGAGCTGCCTCCTGTTTCGACTACGAGGCCGAAGCGGGAAATAATGGCGTTCACCTAATTTAACACCCTGCGGGGAACGTTAAAAAGCGTTTTTTTACATCTTCGCCAGTTGTGAAAACAGCCGGGACAGGGTCTCCGCACCCTTCTTACCGGCCTCCAGCACCTCCATATGACCTGTAGGGCCTGAAGACACATTCGGTGCGAAATTCGTGATATAAGAAAGGCATACGGCCTCGAGCCCGTTTCGAGCCGCCTCGGTCAATTCCGGCAGAGGGGACATCGTGGCTGCGTCCGCCCCGATCAGGACAGCTGCCGCAGCTTCGGCAGGCGTCTCGAAGACCGGTCCCGCCGTCCAGTAAAGGATCCCCCCATTGACCTCCAGTCCCGTTTCCGCGGCCGCGAAAGCTACCTTTTCGCGAAGGCGGGGTGATAATGCGGGCCTCGCGCCTGAAGTCGCGGGGGAGTTGTTCCAGGGCAGAGCGACGATCCCGGAAGGGAGCAGCCACGATCCGACAGGCAGGGACCGCTTCAGGCTTCCTGCCGCCTGAGTAAGGATGATCCTGCGGCAACCGAGATCAGCGGCCGCCGCCGCACAGCCGCCCGCGTCCCCCCATTCCGCTCCCTCGTAAAAATGGACCCTGCCGGCAAAAATGAGCAGTCTGCCGCCCCCGGTATCGAGAAGAAGGAGCTTCCCCGGATGACCCTCGACGGACGGGACCTCCATCCCTTCGATTGCAGCGTATGCGGCCTCGGCGATCACCTTCCCGGGCCATCTCTTCGGCGAAAGTCCCGAGCCGATAACAACCGCCGTATCAGCGGCGCCCATCAGCTCCGCCGGAAACCGGCCGGCAATGCTGACTTCCCTCCTCGTCAATCCTTACCCCGATCTTCTTCCTGCCCGATTTCTCTGTAGAAGATAAGTGCGTCCTCTCCCGAATCGGAATAGTATCCCTTTCGTCTCCCGACCTCTTTGAAGTGGTGCTTTTCGTAGAACCTGATGGCCCGGCTGTTGCTCATCCTGACCTCGAGGACAGCCTTGAGGCATCCCTTCTCCCTGCTCCTCTTCATCGCCTCGGCGAGAAGCATTTCGGCGGCTCTGCCCCCCCTGTCGTCAGGAGCGACCGCAATGCTGAGGATGTGCATCTCTTCGTACCCGTACCACGAGGATATATACCCGATCACCCTGTCGCCGGAGAGTATGACGAGATTCTCCGTCTCGTCGGCGAGGCCAAGCTGCATTATGAACATCCCCGCGCTCCATGGCACGGGGAACGATACGCGTTCTATCTTGAGCAGTGGCGGGATATCGGCCGCGGTCATTCCCCTGATCGTCAGGTCCGCGCCGTTCATCGGCCGCCCCCGGGTCGGAGTTTTGCCGAAGAGGGCAGCTTGGCGTCTGGCGGTCTGATGTAAAGCGGTTCGAGAGCCGAAAGTTCCTTGTACGGAACCGCATCGCGTTCGAGTGCCAGTGTAGCTGCCAACCCCGCCGACGGCGGTATCCAGTCCGGGATGCCGAAGCGGGTTCCCGCGGGAAAGGTCTCCTCCAGTTCGGCGCGGTAACTGTTCAATCCCGAACCACAGACGAAGATATCACCATCATTTCGAGTCGCCGTGATACGGGCTGCGAGCGAGCCGGGAGCGGACGCGAAAGGAGGAAGTATCTCTGCCGGCATATCTCCGGAGATGTCGTACATCGCCGTGTATACCTCTCCCCTTCGCGCGTCTATCAGCGGAACAATGAACGCACCGTCGAAAGTGGTGTCTGCCGCGATAAGCTCAAGTGAACCGACTGCCGCCACGGGACGCCTTGCGACGGCGGCGAATCCCTTCACCGTGGCGAGTCCTATCCGCAGCCCGGTGAACGAACCGGGTCCGATTACCGTGACGAAGAGGTCGATATCCTTTATCTCAACTCCGGCCTCGGCAAGACATTCATCTACCGCCGGCATCAGGGTGGCCGAATGAGTGTCGCTCGCATCGAAGATGATCTCGTGGAGCGGATCGCTGCCCTTTGTGACTGCGACACTCCCCATCATGTGCGATGCGTCGAGGGCCAGGACCAGAGGCTTCATTTTCCCTCCTCCCATCCCTCGAGAGCGTCGATGACCGCGGATGGGGCCGCAATCTCGATACACCTCTCATCACCACCTGTTATCCTTATCGATATGGTCACATCGAATTCCATCGTTCCTTCCGGGAGCCTGTCTCCCCATTCGACGACGATCATGTTCCTGCCGTCGACGGCGTCGAACATCCCTATCCTCTCGACTTCGCCGAGCTCCTCGAGCCGGTAGAGGTCGTAGTGGAAAAGCGGGACTTCGCCTCCCCTGTACTCCTCGACAAGTATGAACGTCGGACTGAGGACCTCGGCTGAAATGCCGAGCCCGAGGGCAATACCCTTGACGAGAGCCGTCTTGCCCGCTCCCAGCCCTCCCTCGATAGAGAGTGTGGTACCCGGCGGCAGTATCCCGCCGAGCCGCCTGCCGAGGGCGATGGTCCCCTCGGGCGAACCAGTCACGATCGACCCGGTGCTCGCCGGCCCGGCCGTTCTTTCAAGCCTTATTACTCTGCTGTTCATATTAACGGGAATTTTAACCGACCTGCAGACGCGCCGCCAGTAATAACATCAGCGAGGGGTCAGGGTGATGCTGGGAACGATCATCTCCTCGAGCGAGATGCCGCCGTGCTGAAAGGTGTCCTGGTACTGCCTCTCGTACTCGTGGAAACGGGTCGGATAGACGAAGTAGTAGTTTTCTCTCGCGAAGATGTAGTTCTTCGACGGGCTCTCCGAAGGCAGCCTGAAATCAGCCGGGTTCCGGACAAGCAGTGTCTGTTTCGGATCACCGTTGATGTTCTCTCCGAACTTATACCTCAGGTTGGTCGATGTCTCCCTGTTTCCATGTACGAGGCTCGCCTTCTGTCCGAGAATCGATCCGTGATCGGTTGTGATGACCACCGTCGCGCCAAGCCTCGATATCTTCTTCAGGATCTCGAAAAGGGCCGAATGACTGAACCACGATCTCATGAGCGACCTGAAAGCGCTCTCGTCGGGAGCGATCTCCTGGAGGATATCGCTCTGGCTCCTGCCGTGAGCAAGGATGTCGAGAAAGTTGAAGACCATGGCGACCAGATCGAGCTCTCCGTAGGTATCGACCTGCCTGTGTATCTCATTCGCCTCATCTGCATTGTAGATCTTCGCGTACTTGGTCTTCAGGTGCCCCATCCTCGCTCTCTTCAGATTTTCGTTCATCAGCCTCTCTTCGTACCTGTTCTTGCTGAACTCGTCCTTGGAACGCTCGAGCCAGAGCTCGGGATGCTGCTTCGCGATGTCGGCGGGATAAAGTCCCGAAAAGATCGAGTTGCGCGAGTACGGAGTCGCCGTGGGAAGGATCGAGCAGTACGAATCTCTCGTGATATTGTAGAAGGGTGCGATGAGGTCCTCGATCGTGAGCCACTGGTCGTACCTCATGCAGTCGATCACTATGAAGTAGACCTTTTTCTTCGAGTTGAGATGCGGAAAGACATACTTTTTAAACACATCGACACTAAGCACGGGCCCATCGCTGGATCGGAGCCATGAAGGATAGTTTTCCTCGATATACCTCGCGTACTCGACGTTGCATTTCTTCCTCATGTCGGCATGGATCTGGTCCATCCCTGTCCCGCCGAACCGGTCGAACTCGACATCCCACTGGCAGAGCTCATGCTGTATCTGCGCCCACTGCTTCCAGTCAGGCCTCTGCGACACCTGGTCATCTATCCTTCTGAAGACCTGCAGGTAATCCTTGGAAGCGGCTCCTTCCTGGATCGTGTGCGCCTCGAGGACACGCTTGACCGCCGAGAATATCTGAAGGGGATTGATAGGCTTGAGCAGATAGTCGTCTATCTTCATGCCGATGGCCTGGTTCATCAGTCCCTCGGCCTCGTTCTTCGTGATCATGATGACGGGTATATTCGCCGAGATCTCCTTTATCTCCAGAAGCGTCTCGAGCCCGGTCTTGCCGGGCATCGTCTCGTCGAGCAGCACGAGGTCGAAGGTCCGCTCTGACATGACCCTGACTGCCTCGTCACCGCTTGAGACGCCCTTCATCTCGTACCCCTTACCCTCGAGGAAGATCATGTGCGAGCGCAGCAGGTCTATCTCATCGTCTACCCAGAGTATCTTCTTCGCTTTCAATTCGCCGTGCCTTTCCAGGAATGCTTTTAATCAACGGGGAAGTCGATCTGGAATGTTGTCCCCTCACCCGGATGGGTGGCGGCGACCTTGATCGATCCCCCGTGAATATCCTCCACTATCCTCTTCACAAGGGCCAGCCCAAGGCCCCAGCCCCTTCTCTTCGTTGTGAAGCCGGGATTGAATACCTTGTTCTTCATTCCCGAGTTCATGCCCTTCCCGTTATCGCTGAAGAGTATCACCACGGCATTCTCCCCGCGGTCGACTCTCCCTGTAATATTTATCTTTCCGTCCTCTCCCGCAATCGCATCGAGAGAGTTTTTTATAAGATTCTCGAATACCCATCCAAGCAGGTCGGCGCTGCAGCGGACCAGCGGCAGCTCCTCTAAGTCTATCTCGATCGTCGAGTTGATCTTCAGCGCCGGTCTGCGCCGCTCGAAATAGTCGACCGTCTCCTCGATTATCGGGGCGACCTTCTGGTAATCGAGTGGAGGCGCCGATCCGATCTTGCTGAACCGCGAGGAGATCCTGCTCAGACGGTCCACATCGGCCGATGCCTCATCTACCGGACCTTCGAGGGCCGCGAAACATCCCTCCTCGGACGCCTTCG
This sequence comes from Candidatus Krumholzibacteriota bacterium, assembly GCA_030630165.1. Taxonomy (GTDB): domain Bacteria; phylum Krumholzibacteriota; class Krumholzibacteriia; order Krumholzibacteriales; family Krumholzibacteriaceae; genus JAUWCL01. Next base: position 9,041 of record DAOVNN010000025.1, on the reverse strand, counting down.
TGCGGATGATCTCGAGCCAACCCATGATCGACGACAGGGGCGTGCCGAGCTGATGCGCTGTCTCCTTTGCCATCCCCACCCAGATCGATCTCTTTTCTCCCGTCTTGACCGCGCGCATACCGAACAGCCCGATAATTACGAATATTATGAATATGCCGAACTGAACGAACGGCGCCACACGCAGCTCCCTGCTCAATTTCGACGGTCCGTAGTGGATCACCAGGGCAAGCAGCTCCGATTCAACGCTGATAGGGTCGTTGATACGATCGAAGCTTGCAGCTGTGCGGTGCACCTTCTCCAGAAGCGGATCGTCGGGATGTTCCGGATCGAAATCGATCACCCTGCTGTACTGATCGTCGGCGAGCATCTTGATACCGATACCGCTCCAGACGACCGGCCTGCCGGAGCGGTCGGTCAGGACGAACGGCAGTGTTATCGCGCCGCGGACTTCCTTGATAAATTCCTGGCTCGATTCCGCATTGACGTCCATCAGGGCGATGGCAATGAACTTCGAGAAGAGCCTGGTCGTATCCTCGGACTGTTCCTTCATCCTTGTGATCAGGCTGTTGCTGTACAAGAGGGCACCCATGACGAGTATGATCGTACCGGCAATGAAGTAGATCTTGATGAGAAACGGCAGATTACCCGGAATTCTAAGCGCGGACCTACGCTTCAATGTACTCCTGTCCTCCCATGTAGGGTACCAGTGCCTTCGGTATCCTGACTTTACCGGTCGGGGTCTGATTCAACTCGAGGATCGTAACGATGATCCTCGGCAGAGCAAGTCCGGAGCCGTTGAGCGTATGCACAAACTCCGGCTTCGCGCCCTTCTCCCTTTTAAACCTTATCCTGGCCCTTCTCGCCTGGAAATCCTCGAAATTACTGCACGATGATACCTCGAGCCACCTGTCGGAGCCGGGCGCCCATGTCTCGATATCGTAGCATTTGGCCGCCGCGAAGCTCAGGTCGCCACTGCACAGCTCTATCACTCTGTACGGAAGTTCGAGCGCCTCGAGAACAGCGCAGGCGTCGTCGAGCAGGACCTCGAGTTCCTTGTATGAATTCTCGGGCAGGGTCCACTTTACCATCTCGACCTTGTCGAACTGGTGCACCCTGATCATACCCTTCGTCTCCTGCCCGTAGCTCCCCGCTTCTCGTCGGAAACAGGGACTGTATGCCGTAACCGCGATCGGAAGGGAGCTGCCGTCGATCATCGCGTCGCGATAGATGTTGGTCACCGGCACCTCGGCGGTCGGAACGAGAAAGAGATCGTCCTTTTCGCAGTGATACATGTCCTCAGCCATCTTCGGCAGCTGACCGGTGCCGATCATCGAATCCCTGCTGACCAGGTAGGGAACGGCCAGTTCCTCGTATCCCTGCTGACGGTGTATGTCGAGCATCAGGGAGACAAGCGCCCTGGAGAGTCTCGCGCCATCGCCCCGCAGGACGACAAATCCCCTTCCGGATATCAATGCACCCGCAGCCATATCGAGGATCCCGAGCTTCTCCCCTATCTCTTCGTGGACGAGCGGTTTTTCGGGCAGATCGGGGATCTCGCCCCACCGCCGCACCTCGGGATTGTCATCGGGGCACGTACCGGGCGGGGTGGAGACGTGCGGGATGTTGGGAATGCCAAGTTCGAGTTCTCCGATCTTTTCTTCTATATCCTTGAGTTCGACGTCTATTACTTTGATCTTGCTGGAATTATTTTTCATCTCAAGCATCAGAGCCTCAGCATTCCCGCCCTGCTTTTTAAGAGAAGAGATTTCTTTCGATACGGAATTTCTCCTTTGCTTGAGCTTCTCCGTCTCCTGAATCAGGTCACGCATCCTGGTGTCCAGCTCGAGTAATTCATCGATGTCGAAATCAACGCCCTTGGCGGCAACACCCTTCTTCACCTTTTCTGGATCTTTTCTTATCAGTTTTCTGTCAAGCATCGACCCGTCATTCCTCCGGGATATTCCTGTACATCTCTATGATCTCCTCGCCGCCCTTCTCTAAAAGGTCCTCAACGAGAGACTTCACTACCTTTAATTCGTCTCCCTTCCACCCCTGCTCCTCCGACACTATCTTCATCGAGCCGTCGGGAGATACGATCGCCGCGCTGAGTCCGAACTCGTCCTCATCGAACTCGGCGAGGACACCTATCCCGCCTTTTCCGTCCCTCGACACCGCGCCGAGAAGCATCCGCTCGAGCATTACTTCGGAGAGGCTGGCCGGATGGCTGATCTGCCGGACGGCCGCCGCGGCGTTCCTGTCTCCACTGCGGATGATCAGTACTACTGCGCCCTGGCCTGCCGGCGGCATGCAGATAGACGATGTGAACACTTCCACTACTTCGTCCTGCCTCCCGAGCAGCTCCACTTCCCAGGCCCTGGCCACGAAACCGCCGATCTCTCCGCGATCGAGCAATTCCCTGAGTCCGGCGTAATCCTCATCCCGGTCGACGAGATCGATATCATCACGGTAGCTGAGGATCTGCCCTTTCAGTCCCGGATCACCTACCGCTATGGAGATGCCGGCAGGAAGATCATCAAGGATCATTTCCTCGTCCGATATGATGACGTTGAAAGGATTGCCTCTCTGCAGTACAGCCCCGATCTCGAGCTTTCCGCTGAACTTCAGGGGCAGTTCGCCGGCTTCAAGAACGGCGATATCCGCGCGGCCCCTCGACACGAGGCCTAGGAGGGCAGATGTATCCGTCATCGTTCGGCCGCGAGAGGCACTATCCGAGTAGTCGGAAAACTCTGTATTCCCGGCAGTCTCTCTCAGCGCATCCAGCACCGATGCCATACTCACCCTGGAAGCGGGATCTGACTTCCCCGCAACTGTCATGGCCACGGACTTCGCCATTCGTACCTGTTCCTTCAACGTGTCGGAAGTGACGCACCATGCGTCCGCGGAAGAATCTATCACAAGGAGATTGCCGTGTAAAGAGGTGCTGACGGACTATCAGTCGTTGTGAACGGCCATGCTGGAGGAAGAGACCCCGCACTCGGAGAGTATCTGCTCGGCCTTTTCCCTCGACATGTCGAATTTTACCATTCGGCGAAGGGCCAGGATAAAGACCACAAGTTCGAGTACCACCGCCGCGACGAGAGCTACGGCATATCCAAGGATCGTCAGGATGCCGAGCGCGCCGAAGACTGCCGAGAGCGTCCAGAGTATCATGTCGACCTTCCTCGTCGAACCGCACCCGAAGAGAAGGATGTGATGGATGTGCATATGATCCGCCTCGAACGGCGGTCTTCCGCTCATCACTCTCCTGAGGAAAGCCAGCCCTGTATCGAGAAGTGGAAGGCTCAGGATGATCACCGAACCCAGCGAACGCATCATGATCTTTTCACCCGGAATGAGAAATAGCAGCGAGATCAGACCGAACATCAGGCCGAAGAAAAGGCTGCCCGAATCTCCCATAAATATCTTTGCCGGCGGGAAATTGTATCTGAGAAAGGCGAGCGCGGCCCCCAGCACGGACAGCGAAAGAGCGGCCACTATGGGTTGTCCCATGATAAGCCCGGCCGCGGCAAACGCCGCCGCGCTTATCACGGCGACTCCGGCAGCAAGCCCGTCTATCCCGTCTATCAGATTGAAAGAGGTCGTTATCGTCAGCATCCAGAAAGCGATCAGTGTGGACGCGAGGACCGCCGTGGTCATGGAGAGATCGACCAGGTTGAAGTGTTCCAGAAGACCCAGGCCTCCGGCCGCGACGAATATCGAAACAGTGATCTGGAAAAACAGCTTATACAGATAATGCAGCGACCTCAGATCGTCGATGATACCGAGTAGAAATATCAGGAAGCCGCTCGAGATGATCACCGGCAGGAATGCCCTGTTTACCGGATAATGCGGCAGGAAGAAAAGGAAGACCGGGATCAGCGAAAAGACGATGGCCCCGATGACCGCCTCTCCCCCGATGTGGGCGATCTCACCCCTGCCCGTCCGCCCGTTCGGTTTCTCGGTGATCCGCCAGCGCACTGCCATACCTATTGCCATTGGCGTGAGGACCAGGCCCAGGATCGCCGACATAGCGAAGGTAATCACATAATCTGTCACCGTCATGGCGCATCCTCCAGTGCGTGTTACAGATAAGAATCGTTTATGCGGATAACCTTGTCAAGGACGAGTTAGTGCGGGACGCGAACAATGCGACAAACCAGATATCCCGTTACTTCTTTATTATTAACGCTTTCTGGAGATACGCCGCAGGGGGCGGGCGAGTTCGAGCAGGTCGCTCATTTTCACTGCTTTTACAATGATAAGAACGAACAGTAGAACTGACGACAGCAGAGCAGCATGAACGACCGTGACCGGCAGACCCGACGGCTCAGGAACGAACCTCGTGTATACCGCCCAGATCAGGATCGCAGCTCCGGCGGTCCTGATGGCCCGGGACATGTCGCCCCTCCTGCGCAGTCCGCCTATCTCGCGGGAAACGGCTGCCAGTCCGAGGATCTCGATGGGCAGATACGAAAACAGCGTCGAAACTACAGCTCCCTCCGCTCCCCACCGCGGAATCAAAAGAGCGTTGAGTATAAAATTCAAAACAGCGCCGGCAACGGTCAGTTTTGCGTAGGTTCCAGCTCTGTTCGCGGCGATCAACCCTGGCAGGATCACGGCGCCGATGCTGCGCATCACAAGCAGAGGAATAAACAGGACAAGGATTCCCGCCGAGGCGGCGAACTTGTCCGAGAACAGCCCCGTCACGAGCGGGCCGGCCAGACAGGCAAATACGGTAGCTACGCAGGCTGCGTATGCGAATGCCGCCGTGATCGACCTGTTCACCATATCGCTGCATCGTTTCCTGTCACCCGAGGCCCAGGCGCCTGCCAGAGCGGGTCTGAGCGTCATCACCAGAGCGAACATCGGAAAGAGGGATGTCTCGAGCAGGTTTCTCGCCATCGAGTAGATCCCCACATCTACGGCGTCCCGGAAATAACCGAGCATAATCTTGTCTAGAAGTGAATAAATGGTCACCGACGCTCCACTGACAGCCAGCGTCACGCTGAGGCGCCACAGGCGCGACCTCATCTGGCGTACCTGATCGGGCGGGGCCGGTTCCCCCCGCCTCGCTGAGAGATAGACGAACACACCCGTGCCGGTAACTGCTGCCGCCGCGATATAGGCCCAGATGACGCCGGACGCTCCCAGTGCGAGGACCGCAGCAGTGGCGACAAGTACGATCCTGATGGTGAACATGACCGTCCGCATGGCGAAAAGTACCCTGTACTTCTTCAACCCGAGCACGATCAGCGCGGCCAGTTCGTTGAAACTGACCGACAGTATCACCAGTCCACCGAGCCTGAGCAGCGGTTCCAGTTCCGGATCGCTGTAGAGTCCCGCGATGGCCGGCGCGAGGAGAAATGCCGCGACGGATACAGGAAGGGTGAATACAAGGCGCAGGATGAATGCCGATCGCGCGAGCGGGCGGACCAGCAAAGGTGAGGAAACCACGTATTCCGAGACGAGCCTTGACCCCGCCCCGTCGACGCCGAATTTTGCGACGATGAGAAATATCGTCGCAACCGCCATCGTCAGGTTTATCAGGCCGGCCACTCGCGGCCCCATCGTTCTCGCCACGATAAGCGATACGACGAAAGCGCTTACCAGGGGGAGCGCGGTCGAGCCGAAGGTCCAGAAATACCCCGAGACAAGGGACTCCCCACCGGTATCACTTTCGACCTGGGGATTCCGGTTATCGGTCGTTCTTTCTTTCATTTGATATACGGATCAGGGGAAATGTTTCTCGATGATATCGGCTATCCTGCCGGCGGTCTTTCCATCCCATAAAGGAGGAAGGGAATGATCTCCGATTCCGTCGTCGAGTATTCTATTCACGGCGGCCTCGACCCCGGCAGGATCGGTCCCCGCGAGGATGTTCGTGCCGACTTCGATAGTTATCGGACGTTCGGTGTTCTCGCGGACCGTAACACATGGTATACCGAGGACCGTCGTCTCTTCCTGGATCCCCCCCGAATCGGTCACTACGACACCAGCCGACTTCATCATCCCGACGAATTCGAGATACCCGACCGGGTCGACTAGTTTCAACCTTCCTGACAAGGCAATCGGCGGATCGGCCGATTCGAGCATCTTCTTCGTCCGGGGATGTACCGGGAGCACGACGGGCATACGTTCGGCCAGTCTTGAGAGCATCGCGAAGAGCTCACGCAGTTCATCAGGGTTATCGACATTCGATGGCCTGTGGAGGGTGACAAGCAGGTATTCTTTCTCGACGAGTCCCAGTCGGTCCAGGATCGCCGATCCATCGGCCTTGTCTATATAGTTTAAAAGAGAATCTATCATGATGTTGCCGACAAAAAATATCCTCTCCTCCCCGACTCCCTCTTTCTTAAGATTGGTCTCCGCTTCAGGAGATGTCGTAAAGCAGAAGCGCGCGAGTATGTCGGTTACCATCCTGTTGATCTCTTCGGGCATCGCCAGATCGAAGCTTCTCAGTCCAGCCTCTACATGAGCGACCGGGATCCACAGCTTGGACCCGACGATCGAACACGCCAGAGTCGAGTTGACGTCCCCCACCACTATGATCAGGTCCGGGCGGTCAGTGAGAACATACTTCTCGAATTCGACCATGACCCGAGCGGTCTGTTCGGCATGGCTGCCCGACCCGATGCCCAGATATATATCCGGTTCGGGCAGTTCAAGATCCTCGAAGAAGATCTTCGACATGTTCTCGTCATAGTGCTGTCCCGTGTGCACGAGGCTCGCCTCGATCCCGCCTCGGAGGGAGAATTCACGCATCAACGGCGCTGCCTTCATGAAATTGGGCCTGGCGCCCACGACAAGGACTGCTTTCATAGCTTCCTGCCTTCTTTCAGCCTTCCAGTATACATCTTCCGGTAGTATTTCCTGAAGCTTCCGTCGCGAACCGGCCGCCACCAGTTCTCGTTCTGCCTGTACCAGCGAACTGTCTTCTTCAGGCCCTCGTCAAAAGCGGTCTTATTGCTCCACCCGAGCGCTTTGATCTTCCGGGTAGCTACGGAATATCGCCTGTCGTGACCCGGACGGTCGGAAACGAGGGTCAGGAGGGACGGGTCCGCTCCGGTGAGTTCCATGATCTTCCGCGCTATGTAGACATTGGTCTTCTCGTCTCCCGCCCCTATATTGTAGACCTCTCCGATCTTTCCCTTCCTGCCGACGAGATCTATCGCCCTGCAGTTGTCTTCAACGTAGATCCAGTCGCGGACATTTTTTCCGTCTCCGTAGAGTGGAAGCGGCATCCCTTCTATCGCATTCGTTGTAAACAGCGGGATAAACTTCTCCGGATGCTGAAACGGTCCGTAGTTGTTCGAGCTCCTCGTGATCAGCGCCGGCAGACCGTATGTCTTGTAAAACGCCCTGACGAGCATGTCGGCTCCGGCTTTGCTGGCCGAGTAGGGGCTGTTCGGTTTTATCGGATCGGTCTCACGGAACGAACCCTTGAGTATGCTGCCGTATACCTCGTCGGTAGACACCTGCAGAAAACGCGGTACCTTGTACTCGAGCGTCTTCTGAAGGAGCGTGTATGTACCGACGACATCGGTCTTGACGAAGCTTCCCGCCTCGAGGATCGATCTGTCGACATGGGTCTCAGCCGCGAAATTATAAATAATATCCGCCCCGGGAAGTATATCGGCGAGAAGTTTCGCGTTACAGATATCTCCCTTGACGAATTTAAACCTTTTGTCTTTGTTCAAGCCTGCAAGATTATCGAGATTGCCGGCATAAGTCAGCTTATCGAGTACGATCACCTTTGCCGCACTCCGCTTTCGGAGAAGCATCCGGACAAAATTTGAGCCGATGAACCCAGCTCCACCAGTTACAACGATCTTCTTCATCTATCCTCCGATCAGATCACTGTATTGATCAGATATCCGAATTGCCCGGCCGTCCGAACGAATGGTACTTAAACCCCAATCCGGTCATGATAGACGGTTTGTAGATATTGCGGCAGTCTATCACTACAGGTTCTGCCAGCACGTCTTTCATCTTGCTGATATCGAGCTGTCTGAACTCGTTCCACTCAGTCATGATCACCAGTGCGGCTGCTCCGTCCATGGCCGAATAGGCATCATTGTGAAACTCGATCCGGTCATTGTATATTTCCTTTGCGTTGTCCATTGCGATCGGATCATAGGTCGCGACCGTTACCCCCTTCTCGAGGAGGATATCGATCAGTCTGAGCGAGGGGGCATGCCTCAGATCGTCGGTATTCGGTTTGAACGAAAGACCGAGGACCGCGATCCTTTTCCCGGACAGGTCGGGCAGCTCGCTCTCGAGCTTCCCGAGCAGCATGTCGATACGCGCCTCGTTGACATCGCTGGCGGCACCGACGACCCGCAGGTCGGCATCGACGTTACTCGCGGTTCTCAGAATGGCTGAAACATCCTTCGGAAGACACGAACCGCCATAACCCACACCGGCGTGAAGGAACTTCGGGCCGATCCTCTTATCCAGCCCCAGTCCCTTGGCAACCTCATTCACGTTCGCACCTGTCTTCTCGCACAGATCGGACATTTCATTTATGAACGATATCTTCACCGCGAGAAATGCGTTGCTCGCATACTTTATCAGTTCAGCCGTACGGATCGACGTGAATACTATCGGCGTCTCCAGCAGATAGAGCGGGCTGTAGATCTCACTCATGATCTCCCTGGATCGATCTGTCTCTGCGCCTATCACGACCCTGTTCGGCCTCATGAAATCCTCTATCGCCGACCCCTCGCGAAGAAACTCTGGGTTCGAAACGCGGTCGAACGGAATGTCGCCCTTCAGATTCTCGCTCATGACCCTGCCGACTTCCTCGGATGTACCGACAGGCACCGTGCTCTTCTGCACGAAGACCTTGTATTCCTCCATCGCCAGTGCGACATCTTTCGAAACGGCCCACACAGCGCTCAGATCGGCTGCGCCGTCGTCACCCATAGGTGTGCCGACCGCGCAAAAGATAACCTCGGATTTCCTGACCGAGTCAGCCAGGTCGGTCGTGAAGCTGAGCCTGCCTGCCTCGTAGTTCCTCGCGACCAGTTCCTGGAGACCGG
>DAOVNN010000359.1 GCA_030630165.1 Candidatus Krumholzibacteriota bacterium | reverse complement strand
GGTATCGCCATGTTCGAGGCGTGCTCGATCCTCGGGTCGGAGAGGTCGTCGACCATCTCCTTGACAACCTCGTAGGTTCCTGTAGGAATCGGTTCGACGAAGCCGCCCCTGCATGCTATTCCCGTCAACTGCCCCGGCTGGAGCCCGAGCTTCTCGAGCCACTGCACGATCACGCCGGCCCTCGCGTCTATGCCGTCCTTGAAATCAGGGGGCAGGTGGACCTCGTCGGAGGCTCGGAGGTTCAGTCCGTTGAACAGGGCGACCTTCGTCGACGTCGATCCTGGATTGATGCAGAGTATCATCTCATCCGAGACATCGGGCATCTTCTCTTCGCCGTAGAGGAGCCTTATCACCACGCCGGGCCCATCGCCCGAAGCAAGGGCATACTCGACGAGCAGCGAGAAGAGGTTCCCCCACGCCTCCTCCCACACCCTGGAGAGAACGGGAGGCTTGGCCAGGCGGATCACGTTATACATCAGGGTCCGAAGCTCGTCGTCGCTCCCGATACGGCCGTAATGGACCATCTCCGAGGCCTCGAAGACCTTTTTTGAGATATCCTCGGGCCCATTCGCCTCACCTATCGCATCTATCAGCGCCCCTAGTTCGGCCTCGACTATATTGAGATAACGTTCGTACATCTGAGTGCCTCTCCGCGTTTGTGAAATCCGGGCGGAGTAAAGTTATTAAACGAACCTCGCGCTTTCAAACACTTTCGGCCCCGAAGCGCAGATTTAATGGCATTTTATGCGAGGATCGGACGGATCTCACCGCGATACCATTCGATGAGTGCTTCGGAGCGTTCCCTTATCTCATCGTGAGCCTTCCCCGTGGTGTAGACATGCATATCCCTCAGATCCGAGCCGACGATCGAGGGATCGCCGAGAAGGACGCCGCCGAGCGCGCCGCCGTATCCTCCTTCTATCTCCCTGCCGGCAAGCTCCGCGAAGAGCAGGGTCCAGCTGCGCACGGTGTTCTCTATGTTGTACCCTCCGCCGCCGAGCGCCGCGATCCTCGGGAAACGCGAGCGGAGCATCGCGACCGCGTCGATGTAACCGTTGTTCGTCATCTTCAGATGGGTAAGTGGATCGGTAGCGAAGGTGTCCGTCCCGAAGGTCCCCACAACGACCTCGGGCTGGAAGAGGCCGAGCGCATCCATCACTATCTCGGAGAAGAGGAACATGAAGACGTTGTCGTCAGTCTCAGGCTCGAGCGGAACATTGATGTTGTACCCTTTCGCGCTGCCCGCGCCCGACTCCTTCTCGAAGCCTCCCCACGGGAAAAGGGTCCTGCCCGATTCATGGACGGAGATCGCCAGCACATCCGGATCGTCGTAGAAAGCCTCCTGCACACCGTCGCCGTGGTGGGCGTCGATGTCGACGTAGGCGACCCGCAAGCCCATCCTCCTCAATTCGAGTATCGCGATGACGGCGTCGTTTACGTAGCAGAAGCCCGACGCCCTGTCGCGGTGCGCGTGATGGAATCCGCCGCACGGGTTGAATGCCGACCCGCCCGCCGCCACGGCCCTCGCCGCCAGGACACTGGCCGTCGCGGCGAGTTTCGAATATGTGTATACGCCTTTAAAGACAGGGTTCTCAGCTGTGCCGAGTCCGTGGTGGAGCATCTCGACGTCGATCTCGCTCCCGCTCTCGGCCCTCTCGAGCAGTGAGATGTATTCCGCTGTATGCCATCTCTCGAGCACCCCCTCCTCCTCTTCGATGAACTCGTCGACCCGCACGCCGTCACCGGTGAGCAGGCCGCGGTCGGAGCACATCTCGAAGGTGAGCCTCGCACGCTCGGGCTTGAAGGGATGATCGGGGGAGAGCTCGAACCGGGCGAGCGCCGGCGAATATACGAATACGGCGTCGCTCATACCTGTTCCCCGTCCGAAAACCTGATCTCGAGATAGTAGGCGCCGTCCTCGAGCTTCGTCTTCACGGGAAACCTGCTTTTGTGGATGACGTACATCATCTTCCTGTTCTGCGCGAGCACCTCGGCCTTGAACCCACCTATCCCTCTTTTTATAGCGATATCCGTAAGCTTGTTGAAGAGGAAGCTTCCGATGCCCCTCTGCTGCCAGTCGTCGCGTACGAGGAAGGCGATCTCGGCGAGATTGTCGGCCGGATCGATCTTGTACCGCCCGATGGCGACCATTTCCTCATCACCCGGCTCGCCTACGAAGCCTGCTATCGCCATCTCCTCGCGATAGTCGATATTGACCAGCGGCTGCATCTTCTCGTGGGGCATCGCCTTGACGATGTTGAAGAAACGGTAGTAGACCGACTCGTCGCTGAGGCTGTAGAAGAACTCCCTTCCAATATCCTCGTCGGACGGTTTGGCCGGCCTGAAAAAGATCTCGACGTCGCCGAAGGTCGCCGTCTCCTCGAACTCCTCGGGGTAGTATTTACCCGAGGTCATCGGCATCTGGTCCATGTGGACGAGGTTCCTCTGCCTCGCGTAATCGATCAGGTCGTTCCTGAAATCGGGATGTGCTATGTCGATCAGCGCCAGCGCTCTCTCGCGGAGGTTCTTCCCGTGGAGATCGACAATGCCATACTCGGTGGCGATGTAGTGGACGTCGCCGCGCGACGTTACGACTCCAGCTCCCTGGTCGAGGAAAGGGACGATCCTCGAGACCGTTCCGCTCTTCGCCGTCGACGGGATGACGATGATCGGCTTGCCCCCCTTCGAACGGGCCGCGCCGCGCACGAAGTCGACCTGCCCTCCGAT
>DAOVNN010000072.1 GCA_030630165.1 Candidatus Krumholzibacteriota bacterium | reverse complement strand
TATCGAAGTTGAGTCGTTTCACTCTCGAAGAGACCCATTTTCTCAATCCGCTGTCGTTGAGACGGTCGAATTGTATCACCCTTCCTTTTGCCTTTGCTGCCCTCTCCAGAGCCAGGAAATCCTTCGGCGGCCGGATCCGTCGCCCTTTGTCGTCATGAGTGGCGAACAGAAGAATGACTATGGACGAATCGACCGGATCGCCGCAATACTCGACCAGTTGCTTCCACTTGCCTTTCAAGCGTTCCAGTTCGCGGACGATCATGACTCTGCGGTCAGAGAGAAATGGAAAAGAACGGGCGGTTGAAACGAATGTCTTGATATCGATCTCTGAACCGTAATCTATGCTGAGATTGAAGCTTCTCATATCCTCCGTGACAAATCTCTCGGTCAGGCGGGCAGCCATCTCCTCCATAACAAAATGTTCCTCACCCTTGAGCAGATAGACAGGCTGCACCGCGCCTGAATCAATTTCAGAGAACATTTTTCTGTAGTAGTCGAGTCCGGCTTTCATATTTTACCAGTCCTGAACAGTCGCAGCGAGAATGCCCTCTACCAGATCCTGATAGACTTCCTCTATTGCGTTCTCGTAATTCTGGTCCGCGGTTGTCTCGAGGTAATAATCCCCGTGCGCCCTTATCAATTTGTCCTCATATATGTACGCGTTCTGCGAGGGGCTGAACAGTGACACCTTGATCTCGATCATCAGGCGGTACTGCTCGGCCTGTATCTGAGTCTCGCCCTCTGAAAATGTAAAAGGTGTATTCCTGTACTTCATGACCGTTCCCTCGAGCGACGCATCCGCCTCCGTCTCGTCAACGACTTTCAGCGTATTGTCCTTCGCTATTCCAAGAATGATCTGATCCGTGATCTCGATCTCCACATCGGGTTCCGAAGTCTTGTTTGAAAAATACGGCACGGATATCCTGGCAATGTCGCCCGCGGTTCTGCTGGTAGTGCCGTAGTATGTGCAAGATACTGCGAGCAAAACACCAACCAGTGCGATGCTCACGGCGAGTGCCCTGTTATTCATCCCCGTTTACGTCCTGTGCCATATTGAAGTTCTTCAATCTGTATCTCAGTTTGTCCCGGTTCAGGCGAAGGAGCCTGGATGCCCTGCTCTGGTTCCCGTCTGATTCCTTCATCGCCTTCGATATCAGTTCCATCTCTGTGTTTCTGACCATCTCCTCGAACTCGATGCCATCATCGGGATACGGTCTTCCGAGAGCAACCTCGATATGCTGAACAACAGATTTTCGGGGCGCGTCCGTACCGCCACTGCGAATGCTTTCCGGTAGATGGACAGGTCTAAGGACTGAGTCATCCTCGAGCAGAACGATCCTCTCGACAATATTTTTCAATTCGCGGATATTACCCGGCCACGGATATGCAAGAATCATCTCGAACGTCTTGTCTTCGACCTCGACAAAGTTCTTGTTGAACTGCTTGTTGAAGCGGTTCAGAAAATGCTTGAGAAGAACGAATATGTCTTCCTTGCGCTCCCTCAGCGGGGGAATAAATATTGGAATCACCTTGAGCCTGTAGTAAAGGTCCTCCCGGAACAGCTTATCCCTGACCGCCGCTTCCAGGTCCCTGTTTGTAGCTGATACTATCCTGACGCTGACCTTGATATCCTTTGTCCCCCCCACTCTCCTGAATGTCATACGTTCGAGAACCCTCAGGAGCTTAACCTGTATCGTGAGACTCATTTCTCCGATCTCGTCGAGAAACAGGGTGCCCTTGTTGGTCAGTTCAAGGAGCCCGACCTTCTGGAGCTTTGCATCTGTAAAAGCTCCTTTTTCATGCCCGAAAAGTTCGCTCTCCAGCAGTTCCTCCGGCAGAGAAGCGCAGTTTATCTCCAGGAACGGTTTGTCATGCCTCGGGCTGTAGCGGTGGATCATATTGGCTATCATTTCCTTGCCCGTACCACTTTCACCCTGAATGAGGACCGTCGTTGTCTCGCTCTGAGCGACCGTTCTGACTACGTCATAGATCTCTTTCATCTTGGCGCTCTCGCCGGGAATATGATCGTCGTCCATATCGATCTTGAGCCTGCGCCTGAGCTGAAAGAGTTCCCTGTTCAATTTCTGCGATTCCAGTCCCTTTTCCACGGCCAGCAGAAGCTGCTCGAGATTGACAGGTTTACTGACGAAATCGAACGCGCCCTTCTTGATGGCGGATACAGCGGTCTCGATGTCGCCGAAGGCTGTCAGCATTATGACGCTTACCTCGGGGACCTCTTCCTTGACCCGCTGAAGGACCTCGATGCCATTGATATCGGGAAGTTTAAGGTCAAGGAGGATCAGATCGGGAAGTTCGCTCCTCGTCAGCTCGAGCGCCTCTTCACCGGTAGCAGCCGTCAGGGCCTCATACCCCTCATCTCTTAATGTTTTTTCCAGAAATAGACGTATGGTGTCTTCGTCATCTACCAGAAGCACTACTGGTTTCAACTTTTCCTCCCTGTACAGGACGCGTCACAGGCAGATAGACGCGAAATATCGTACCATCACCAGGCTCCGAAATAACTTTAATACTTCCCTGATGGTGTTGAATTATGCTGTGAGTGACAAACAGCCCAAGTCCCGTTCCACCTTTCTTCCTCGAAAAAAACGGAAGGAAGATACTCTTCTTGTCCTTTCCGTCGATTCCCGGTCCGTCGTCCGCCACATCAATGATAAAGATATCCTTCTCTTTGTATCTCCGCATATCGGGCTCACTGTCGTCGAAAGGCCTTACGACCACACTGACATGCCCTCCCTCCTCCACTGCTTCCGCTGCGTTCTTGATCAGATTGATGAGGACCTGTGTTATCTGGTCCGGATCGACCTCTATATTCGGGACTTCAGCGGCGATGCTGCTTGTGAACTCGACCTTTCTGGAGTCTATGATATCACTGATCGACTTGAACGATTTTTCTACTATTGCTGCCGGATCGGATTCCTGATACAGCAGATTTCTCGGTTTGGCGACCTTGAAGAGATCTGTGATGATCCTGTTGAGCCTCGCAACCTCTGCCAGGATATGAGAGATGTTCTCCTTGTGTTCCTCGTTCAACTCTGCGCTTCTGTCGAGATACTGTATTCCGGCAGCGATCCCCGTGAGGGGATTTCTTATCTCATGAGCGATGGCGGATACGAAGCGCCCGAGGACTGCGAGATTGTCCAGATGCTTGATGGCCTCCTCCATCCTCTTTACTTCGCTGACATCCGCGAAGAGCACGATAGCTCCCTGGGTATCATTATCATCGCCGATAAGAGGGGATACGTTCATCCTGACAGGAATGCAGGCATCCTTGGAAAGCCTCAGGTAGGCCTCGTGAAACGCAATCGAATCTCCACCGTCCAGGGCCCCGAAAACCGGCGAACCGTTGCGATTCTTCCCTGATTCGTCATCGCTGATCAATTCGTCGATATGCCTGCCTATCATCTCCTCCTCTTCGATCTCGCTCAGTTCTCTCGCGCTTCTGTTGGCGAAAGTGATCTTCCCTTCCATATCGGCTACTATCAGACCGTGCATCATGCCTTCGAAGACCTTTTCCCTGAACCTCTCCACCTGGCGAAGCTCCTGGTAGAGCATCCAGTTCTCCATATTCGAGCCTACCAGAGACCCCACCGTCTCCACTGTGACCTGATCGATGTTCGTCAGAGATGTCGCCCTGTACCCGTCCGAAACCAGAAGCGCACCCAGAAGCGGGAGATCAGGACATGAAAGGCACTCGGCACTGGTAAGGAATGGAGTCTGCTCATCCGATTCATTGTCGCATTTCCCCATCTGCCTGAGGATACATGACTCGGTTTTGCAGCATCCTCTGTCGCCGGAGGATTTCATCAGGGGAACACATATATATGAGGTCATCGTGCTATCGGGAAAGAGAGCCTCTCCATCCACATCGATCAGAGGATGCATTCTGACATCCTTGATCAAAAAGGCTTTGCCTGTAGCGAGGGAGTTCCTTATCGCACCGTCCAGATCTTCCAGCCCGAAATTCACCACGCGTCTGACGAGCCTTGTCGCCTTCTCGATCGTTACAATTGCCTGGAAGCACTTCTTCTTCTTGCGGAGTATTATAAACGCTGCCTCTTTATAGCCCACCCCATGTACGAGATAGTCGAAGACAGAATCGACAAGTTTCTTCTCGTCAAGTGAACTGATGATGCTTCGCCCGATCTCCTTTAGGCTGAGTAACTGTATGTTCTTTTCCACAAGTTTGAACAGTGTACGTTCGAGATCGGTCAGGAGGGTAATGATCATCTTGTAGAAGACATCGTCGCCTGTGTCACCGATATTCTCGTCGAGGAAGAGTCCCTCGCTCTTGAGATTCGACAACCTCCTCTGGATGTTTTCTATCCGTTTGCCGCGTAACCGTTTACGCCTGAAACTGACAACAACGATCACAGCAAGGCCCGCCGGAACGAGAAACCAGGCAGAGGGCGCCCACAGCACGACAATTACGAGAAAACCCGTATACAGAGCCGCTATCCATAGATAATCATTCATCCATCGCATATTGTCACCGTTGATGGATTCTAAAGGCAGACAGAAGGGTAGTCAAGGAATAGGATATGAGGCGCGAAAAGGGATCGGGGAGCCTCAGCAGGCGCCCTTTCCCGTTATGACGACGGAGATCGTCTTGAAGAGTATCCTTATCTCCTGCGGCAGGGAGAGTCTGGAAATGTATTTGAGATCGTAGTAAAGCTTGCCTGTCATCTGCTCGACAGTTTCAGTATAGCCGTCTTCGACCTGGGCCAGTCCGGTTATTCCAGGTTTGACTTTCAGTCTCAGCGGAAACTCCGGGACTTCCTGCCTGACCTGGTTGATAAAGAAAGATCTCTCAGGTCTCGGGCCGACAATACTCATGTCGCCCCTGATGACATTGATGAACTGGGGGATCTCGTCGATCCGTGTACGGCGAAGCAGGTGACCGACCCTGGTTATCCTCGGATCGTTCTTGGACGAAAGAGTAGGACCGGCTTTTTCCGCGTCAAGAGACATCGTCCTGAGTTTGTAGATGTGGAAAGGCTTGCCGGCATGTATATTCTTCCGCCTGTCGTTTCGGTTGCGTCTGTCAGTGCCATTGAATCCTGGCGCGGAATTTCCCCGCCTGTCGCTGCTTCTCCTGTTCAAGCCTATCCTCTCCTGCTTGTAGAAGACCGAGCCGGCGGATTCGAGCCTGATAAAAGCTGTTGCGAGGAGGATAAGCGGCGACAGGAACAGGAGCGCTGCACCGGCGAAAAAGACGTCGAAGCCCCGCTTGATCCTCTCGAAACCCGAGGAGACCATAGCCTCTCCCCCGGCAACGACTTTGCTCAGATATCCGATGTCACTGATCAGGGGATCCAATCCCGTCCTGGCCAGCGGAATCGATACATCGAGGTTGTGGGCTGCTGTTCTGTTGAATACTACCAACTTGGACCTTTCACACCTCTACTACTCGGATACACTCTCCCCAAAGTACTCGATAAGCAAGATTGCAACTTCCGTACCCCATATGCACCAGAGTCCATCAAAGTAGAATACAGGTTATAACGCACCCATAAACCGCTGATATAAAGACAATAAGCGAATACCCGTTTATCGGGGCCCTGCTCCCGGACAAACTCCCCGTCTCAAAATATAGGTAAAAACACCCATATTTTTGACGCGAGCTGTGGATTTTTACGCAGTTTTGTGCCGCTTATCCTGGCTAGATCATGGGGTTGCTGTAGTTACTTCGTTGCTTCTCGAGTATTGCCCACCCAGATCGTAGACCAGTATTCTATAGTAGTACGAATTCGCGCCGTTGTCAAGCCCCGTATCGTCAAACCAGGTTATTTCCCTGTTAGTCAGGACAGTCACGAGCTGCGACGATTCGGTGACTCCGGGCGATGTATCCCTGTATATCCTGTACTCCATAAAATCGGAATCAGGGTTAATGGTCCATTCGAGTGTGAGCCTGTCCGTTCCAATCGCGGACGGATCACTGAGATCCACAGGTGATGGAAGGGCATCGAATGTCGAGGCCGCTATCTCATTGCTTCCTGCTGTCTCATCGAGATCATTCGCTACGTATAGCCGGTAGTAGTAAGTTACTCCCTCTTTTAGATCGGAATCGGGATAGGTCGTCTGGGTTATAAAGTCCAGACCCCGGACGAACAGAGCCGGGTCGTCGGTCACTCCAGCCTGTGTATCCCGATAGATCCTGTATCCGATAAAGTTGTCATCAGATGACTCTTCCCAGCTGATCGTAATACTATTTGTCGTCGAGTCTATCGATCCGAAAAGTTGTACTGCTTCGGGAGGATCGGTAAAAGAGATCCTGTCGCTCCATTCGAATGAAACAGCCTCGTTACCGACCAGGTCGGTGAAGCTTGCTACTGCTATCAGGTCTGTTCCCCGAAATATGGAAGGGAATGTGTAGTCAGTCTCATATCTGCCATCTCCCGCAACCGGGTCCCCTCCCCTGCCGTCATCATAGAGGGCTATCGACCCAGTTGTCAGATCCTCGATATCGACCGACGCGGATCCTCCGGTTTCGTCCCCTTCGGTCCCCATAGCAAGGTGGATTGTCGCTCCAGGAGTATATGTATGCGGTTCCGGCGTAATCGCCAGATCAGATATTGCGGCATAAGTATCGAGCTGTATCGTTGAACTTACCGGCGGTGACATCGCTCCCGACTGATCCTGGAAGGAAGCGTATACGATCCTGGCTCCATCACCCTCCTGAAGCATCCAGGAACGTGGAGAAGAGAATGTCTCCCACACGGCCGATCCGAAATCGGGAGAATTCGCTATACGCATCGCGGCAGTCGATGCCGGTGCGTTGAGGGAGAGTTCAACTACCCTCGATCCTGTATACTCCAGGCCTCCGTTTATAAGGATGGAATAAACGGAAGGTGTTGCCGGGACCGGTTCGGACCTTGGGCTCTCCACGCCAGATGACCCGACGGAAGAAACCCTGTAAAGGTACTGGAGCCCGTTCACCACTGTCTCATCGAGATACAGGGTGTCGACAGTCTCGACTATCCGCGCCCATTCCTCACCAAGGGTCTGAGACCTGTACAGCCTGTATGCGACAGCTTCCTCGACTGAGGTCCACGAAAGGATTATCTGGCTGTCCCCCATAATGGTCCTGATACTGACGGGAGCCCGCAGACCTTCTTCCTCTATGACCAGCGGCACCTCTTCGATGTCATTGAAACAGGAAGGCAGTATGACCGCCGCAGCGACCATTATGTATAACATGATCTTCTTCATCAGATTATCCTCCGCTTATCAGAATCTGTACACGAAAGCAGCGTGCGTCGGACCTACATCAAATGAGATGTCGGTCGGCGGAGCGTCTTCACGCCCCGGAATAAATGCATCGACTACACCCATCGCCCATACTCCCGCCAATATGATGTAGGAGGTGTTCCTCCATTTGCGGGTCTTGTCCACATCGGCCCAGTATGCTCCGGATCGATTGAGGAAATATTCCTTGTCCTCAACGGTTTCAGCCGTCGAAAAATACTCCAGATTCAACTCGTAGAGGGTTACTGCCTCTTCATACCTGTTCAGGTTTTCCAGTGCCATGAAGACACCCGCTGTCGTAGCAAGGGAGTAAATCACGCCTCTTGTCTTCTTTCCCTGGTAGAACTGCCCCCTGCCCGGCCGTACAAGCGACAACAGAGCAGCCTTCACCGTACTCGATCCCGTTCCCCTCAGTTCCACTACGGAACCACCCGTACCAGCGGCGGTTTTTGGAGGATTACCGACCAGCCATGGATCGATCAGCTGGAAAGCGTACATAAAAGCCGTATAGCCGATGATACGTTTTCTGTGTGCGTTCTGGACGTTCAGATCGCGCGAAGCCCTGTTAGCGTCGATCCTGATCTTCTGCCTGTCCTCTACTGTATCCGCGGCCTTGAGCTGCTCCATCAGGATCGAGTACCTGTTCTCAATATGCTGATACTCTCTCAGTTCTCTGTACGATATCGCTCCCCCGACCGCGATATCGACCATGTCGGACCACCCGGCATTTTCCCTCCCCACATCTATCGATCCCCATCCGGGAACGAGGTTCCTCGCGAACGTGCCCATGCGATTGCCCCGTATGGACACAGCACCACTCTCATCGATGGAAAGGTATCCCGTTCTTACTTCCAGTCCATACCCCCTCACCGTCAGATCATAGGTGATCCCGGGCTCGAGACTACAGAGAGTCAGGGGTACTGTGCCGCTCAGGATCATTCCGCTGCGCAGCTGGACCATAAGGTCGCGCGAATCGCCTGCGAAGTGTATACATAGTGAATCATGCGCTCCGGGAGAACCCTGGGCAGATGCGGGCACCGTTGCAGCGACAGTCAATACTGCCGCTGCAATGATACTGATATATAATCTCTTCATCAGAAACCCTTTACTTCTCTTCATTATCCATATACCCGTAATACCTGTAGTCATAATAGTATGGCAGAACCTCGGACATATTGTTCACAACGACACCCAGGAGATTCGCTTTCGCGTCAAGGAGGATATTCTTTGCCCTGAGAGCCACCTTTTGGGGAGTCTTGCCGGCAAGCATCACCAGGATCACGCCGTCAAGAACGCTCGAGATCAGCATCGGATCGCTCACAGGGATAACCGGTGCGCTGTCCACTATCACGATGTCGTAATAGAATTTTATCTTCTCGAAAATCTCCGTCATGACATCGCCCTCGAAAAGATGAGCCGGAGACTTGACCCGTCTCCCGGCCGGAATGACCTTGAGATTCTCGATCGGAGTGTCCTTCACCGCTTCGAGTGGATCGATCTCACCGCTGAGGCATTCAAACAGGCCCGGCTCTTTCGGGACATCGAATATCTGATGTGTCCTCGGTCTCCTCAGGTCGGCATCGATCAGAAGGGATTTCTTGCCCCTGAACCTCGCCACGGTGAGTGCCAGATGCGAGGCCACCGTGCTCTTGCCCTCTCCCCTCTCTGCGCTTGTCACGAGAAAGCTTCTCTTCGAATTCTTCCCGTCGATATGACGTATATTTGAATAGAGGCGCCGCATCTCGGTAGCGATGGGACTCTCCTGATCGAAGATCTCGTAAATAGTCTGTTTCTTTTCCTTTTCCAAGTCCTACCTTCCCAATGAATCATCGGTAAGTTCTACACCTATGCTCGATTCCTGCAGAGCCAGAGAGTATACAAACAAGGCTCCCGAGACCAGGCTGGCGAACAATATCAGTCCGATGCTCCAGATGAGGATCATCTTTCCCTTTTTTTTCTTCTCCCAGTCGAAGCGAGATATCGTTTTGGGAATCGTGCCGAGAACAGGCAGTTTCAGAATCCGCTGAACTTCTTCTACCGACCGGAACGAGTCGTCCATATACTCAGTAATGAGGATCGCTCCGAATCCGCATGCGATCCCGAACATGGTCGCGATTATGACCAGCTTGAGCTTGTCCGGCATGACAGGCGTTATCGGTCTCTCAGCCTTCTCGATCACACTGATGCGCACGCCGAGCTGAGTACTCTGCATCGCTTCGTTGATCTGCGATGATGTCTTGGATTCGAGGAAAGCATCATATATAGCCTGGCTGGTCTCCACCTCGTGGATAAGCTTGCTCTCCTCGCTCAGCAGTTGCGGCCTTCTGCTGATATTTTCCCTGTACTGGGATATATAGCTGTTCAGCTTGCTCTCGATCGATCGAAAGAAAGTTGTCATTTTGCGCTGGAAATAATACTCTGTGATGAGCGGCTTGAAATCGTTGGCAAACTCGCTGTACTCGGCATGTACGATCTCCGTGACGCGAGCACGAAGTTCTTCCCAGAGAGCTTCGTAAGCTGCGAGGTCAGCGTCAGCCCGCTCATTCCCGGCCAACTCCTGGAGAATGCGTCCTTCCGTGTCCGCCAGGATCTGTCGTTCGAGATTATTCAATGTCTCATCCGAAGCGATCTTGTCTGTCGAAGGAACCATCCCGAAGACAGAAGCAAGGTTTTCCCTGACCTTTTTCAGCCCCATCTCGTTTCGCCCGACCTGGGCGCTGATAGAGGAAACCCTGGCCTCGGCAATATGAACGTTAGTCGAGTTGATGGGATTTCGCTCCGCGCTTGTAGTAGCGAGCTCGCGTCTTACACGCTGGAGTTCGTTATCGGAATCTTCCAGCATTTCCTTGTAGATCACCAGCATCTCGTCACTGAACGCTCCCGCCTGCCTCAATTCCTGGAGCTTGGCCTGCCGCGTGACCTCGATGAACTTGTCACTGATCCTGGTTGCGAGGACATGGGCCGTCCCGGGATCGCAATCCATGACGCTGATATTGTAGAACCCGGGTATTGTCGAACGTACGCTTATCTTATTCCTGAGGATCTTTACAAGTCTCCTGATAGCCAGTTTCTCTTCAGAGAGCCCCTCCACAGCGGGAACAGGCGTTCTGTTAGCGTGAGACCTGTGCAGACCTAAATCAGCTATGACCAGCTCGAGAAATTCCCTGCTCATGATCC
>DAOVNN010000341.1 GCA_030630165.1 Candidatus Krumholzibacteriota bacterium | reverse complement strand
TCCTCTACGAGATGATCGCTGGCAAGTTCCCGTTCCACGGCAAGCACGAAGCGGCACTCCTGTACGAGATCGTGCACGAAGAACCTGAACCCCTTTCAAAAGAAATCACTAAAAAAGTATCTGTTGGAGAAATGCTCATCAAACGTTCCATGGCGAAGGATCCAGCAGAAAGGTATCAGTCCATTGGAGAGTTCATAGCTGATATAGAATTGTGCCGAGGTCCTGCCGAATCAGGAAAAAGGGGTGGTGTTGAAAAATCCCGACGATGGCGATCCAGATCTCTATACCTTTTTATTGCCTTTGCCTTCGTCCTTGCCGTTTTTCTGATATGGCAGAAAACCATCGGGGAACCAGACGAAACAGGAGATTCGGAAGAGATATCATGGTTCACCTCCCCACCTGCCGTAAACTGGATACTTATCGCGGACTTCGATGGCCCCGACGAGGATCCCGCTCTCGCTCAAGCCGTGCGGGGACTCGTAGAATCTTCCTTAAGCGAATCCAGGATCGTGACCCCTCTTTCCAGAGTAAATATAAAACAGGGGTTGAGAATGGCGATGCTGCCGGACACAACTGAGATCGTCGGCGACGTGGCCATGGAATTGGCCTACAGGGCAGGAGCAGAGGCCCTCGTCGAAGGGAAAGTGGAGAGAGTATTCGGAGGCCATGCCATGTTGATCAATGTCATCGAGACAATGACAGGAGACCTTCTCTTTTCAATACGGGAGACCTCTGAAGACGATCCGGGAATGTTTCCCGCAATGGAACGGCTGGGCACGGAGATGTTGAAACGACTGGGAGAAAATGCCGAAGAACTTGCCCGCCAAAGAAGAAGCCCCGATGTCAGCACAGGATCACTCGAAGCATACAAACTCTACGAGGAAGCAATCGAGCTCCACGGAAAGATGAAATACACACTTGAGATGAAAAAACTGGACATGGCACTCAGCCTTGATCCCGATTTCACGGAAGCCTGGCATCAAAAAGGCATAATCTATTCTAACTGGGGGCTGGTCGATTCCTCCCGATATGCGCTGAACCAGGCCTCCAGCCATAGAAAACTTCTATCAGAGAAGAATCGTTTGCGGCACAAAATCGCCTGCAAATTATTTGTTGAGCACGAATATGAAGATGCTCTCGAACTGAGTTTGTCACTGGTTAAAAAATATAACACTGGTTACAACGGACTGGGGGTTTCATTTTTGTTTCTTGGAAAAAGTAATGAGGCCCTTGAGGTTTTAAAATTAAAAATACAACTCAATCCGTTCGGAGCGAGCGACATGAGTATTGCCAACGTCGCTGAAACAGCCACTCTGCTTGGAAGATATGAAGAGGCACGAGAGTATATCGACAAAATCGAAGGCAATTTCAGAAGAGAACGAGCGGAAATGCAAATTGCATTAGCTCAATCCCGGTGGCAGATCGCTGACAGCATATTTCAGAAAATATTCAATGAACATGGTTATGAACACTATGATGTCAATTCAGCGATGTGCATATCAAGAGGGTCAGCTAGTAAAACCGGGCTTGAGATCAAAGACTATCCGAACATGAGAATTGAGTGGTTCAATATCTTCAATAAATGGAACCTTCTACGAATAGCTGGAATTGAGATGGATCTATCACTATTGGAAGCCGCGCAGGAAAAAAACGTTACTTGCCTTGTCACCCTGGGCATCCAGGCTGCTGCTGAGGGAGATGCTGACAAGGCCCGAAATTATCTGGAGGCTGCAGAAAACAGACCGTCACATGAACAGAACAGGTTTGCGACAGACATTCTTGTCCTGAAGGCGTGGATAGAAAAGTCACTGGGTAATTATGATAAGTCTGTCCGTATCCTTACTCCTTATTCCGACAAAGGGCAGATGCCGTTTCTTACAGGAAGATTGGTAATTCGCTGGCTCATTGCAGAAGCACTTGAATCATCGGGAAAACTCACCAGAGCTGCCGAAGCATATGAGGCAGTAATCTCACCGCTCGGCCTCAGTGACGGGGCAAGGCTTAATACGAGGCCTGGTTATGTCTCCATGGCACATCAGCGGCTTACCCTGCTCTATTCCAGACTCGGGAGAAAAGATGACGCCCGGATTCATCTGGCTGCCTTCGAGAAGATGTTTACAGACCCTGACCCGGAGCTTATGCCACTACTCGCTGCTGCCCGCGCCGCTGTTTCAGGGGATTAGAAAAGACGGAATAATTAGAATAAATATCTGAAGATGTACAGCAACCCCAGCGACGGACAATATGCCCCCCTACACTATATACATCCTGTGGGTCCTGCCGATCGACTCGCTCTGTCCGCCGGGTACCCCGGCGTCTTTCGCGAACGAGGGCCATGTGGAGACGACCTCTGCGATCTCCCGGACTATATCTTCAGGCGAGTTGACGCTGTTCTCCTGCCCGACCTTGACAAGTTCCTCTAGAACAAAACTTCCCCGCCTGCCGGCTATGGTCATCTGATGGCTTGCTGTATAGCGCCCTTTCGGATTGTACGCGTACGCAAGATCGAAAGCAGGTGACAGACGCCAGTCGCCTTCACGGTCCATCAGGAAGGCGATGTTCTTGGTGTGATCGTCCTGGTTTCTGGCAACCACATTAAAGACCATGCGGCGAAACAGCTGCTCTGTGTCGTGGTATGGCAACCGCAACTCGCGCATCACCTGAAAGGCCTCTTCGTATGAATGGCTTCCCGGGCTATTGTAGTCGAAGTGCGCCAGGCCGCAGAGCGAATGGAGGTGTAGTTTATCACCAGTATCGAGCTGTGATTCACCTTCGACATCTACCCGATCGAAACGCCGCGTCATGAAATGGGCCCTGCCTCCCTCCTCGAGAAGACGACACTCGGTCATCTCGATTCCAGCAGCGATCGCCATACGGTGATAGGCGAACTCTATCCTGCCGTACCCGGCCGGATCGCCGAGGCTCCTGTCGGTGACTCCATCGAACTTCAGGATCCAGTACCCGAATCCCTCGGGCGCGCGGACCTGACCCGACCTGACCTCGTCGGTCTCGTCGTTCAGGGCGATCACCGCCTTCGGCCTGTTGCCGCCTGCTGACGTGCCAACACGTATGATGTCGAGCATCGTTCCACCAGCGTCCTTTTCGATATCGGCCTTGAGCCCTCCGCG
>DAOVNN010000044.1 GCA_030630165.1 Candidatus Krumholzibacteriota bacterium | reverse complement strand
TCCGATGAAAACCGTGATAATCGGTCTTGGCAATACCGTCCTGAGCGATGACGGCGCGGGGGTTTTTGTTGCCCGAATGCTGTCAGGCAGGTTAGAATCCGACAACATATCCGTCATAGAGACGGAGAGCGCCGGGATGAACCTCATGGAGATGCTGGGCGGATACGACAGGGCCTTTCTGATCGACGCGATCCTCCTGAACCGCGAGGATCCGGGCACCGTATTTCGCCTCAGGGCCGATGACCTGCAGATCACTCCGAGACTTTCGTCATGCCATGACATAGATATTGTCACCGCCCTTGAGCTCGGCAGGCAGCTCGGCATTCATATGCCTGAAGAGGTGATGATATTCGCGATTCAGGGCGATGATATGAAGACCCTCAGGGAGGGATGCACTCCAAATGTCGAAAGCTCTCTTCTGCCTCTGGCCGATGAGATCGAGGGCCTCGTAAAGGGAACGGAAGCTCCCCGAATCTCGATTCCTCTCTCTGAGAGGAAGAACAGGGATGCATGAAGTATCCGTCATGCGCAACCTCCTCGATATAGTCGAAGCGACCGCCGACAGGGAAGGAGCTGAAAAAATAAACGTCATCCACCTGCGTATCGGCGAGATGGCCGGCATCAACTATGAATCCCTCAAGTTTGCCTTCGAGATACTGTCAAAGGGGACGAGAGCCGAGGGCGGCAGGCTGGAATACGAAAAGGTGGATCTTCGCGTGACGTGCGCGGAGTGCTCGCATGAGTTCAGTCCCGAGGAACTCGTTTTCAGGTGTCCGGAATGCGGATCGGGAAGGATCGATATTATCTCTGGCAGGGAGATGGAAGTAGATTATATTCTACTGGACGAGGAAGGAACATGATGCACCAGATAAATGTTGGAGAAGACCTCAGGGACAGGAACAGGGAGATCGCGGCAGAGAACCGCGAGATGCTGCGTTCCCACGGAGTCTTTTCCCTCAACATCATGAGCGCGCCTGGCGCCGGCAAGACATCTCTGCTCGTCAGGTCGATCCCTATGCTCAGCGAAAAGTACAGGATCGGCGTTATCGAAGGCGATCTGCAGACGACAAGGGACGCTGAGAGGGTCGGGGCGCTCGGAATAGATGTCTATCAGATAGAGACAGGCGGCGTCTGCCACCTCGACGCCTCGATGGTCCATTCGGCCCTGCACCAGCTCGACCTCGACGCGATCGACCTGCTCTTGATAGAGAACGTCGGGAATCTCGTATGTCCGGCTGAATTTGATCTCGGTGTCGATGCGAGGGTAATGCTTCTCAGTATCACCGAGGGAGACGACAAGCCGAAGAAATACCCGCTCATGTTCAGCGAATCCAGCCTGCTGATCCTCAACAAGATAGATCTTCTCGAGATGGTCGATTTCGACCTGGAGAAGGCGAAAAAGGAAGCCACCGATATCAATTCCGGTATAGAGATGATAGAACTCTCATGCAGGACAGGTGAAGGCATCGAGGCATGGACCGGATGGATCGAAAACCTGATCTCTGAAAGCAGGAAAGGCTGATGTGTCTCGCGATACCGATGGAGATAATGAAGATCGACGGCAACGAAGCCGTGGCCGAAGCTGGAGGTATCAGAAAGGATGTGCGTCTCGATCTGCTCGATGGAGCTGAGATAGGAGACTACATCCTGATACATACCGGGTTCGCGATAGAAAAACTCGATCCCGAGGAGGCCCGGGAAACGCTCGAGCTTATCAAACAGGTCTACCGCGCGGGTATGACCGGAAGCGCGGATCTTCCAGATAAAGATGAATGAACGTGACTCACTATTCGGATCCTTCCACGATCCTGCTGTCGCCGCGGGGCTGATGGCCCGGCTAGGCGAATTGACGCTCCCGCGTCCACTGGCCCTGATGCATGTCTGCGGCACCCACGAACATTCAATAGCGAAGGCAGGGATCAGGTCGATGCTTCCCGAAGGCATGAGACTGATCGCGGGGCCAGGCTGCCCCGTCTGTGTCTGTCCGGCTGCCGATATTGACCTGGCCGTCCAGGCGGCCAGGCGCAAGGAAACAATCGTAACGACATTCGGAGACATGTTCAGGGTTCCATCCGGGAACACCTCTCTAGAGTTGATGAAGGCGGACGGATACGACGTAAGGGTTGTTTATTCGCCACTCGACGCGGTAAGGATCGCGTCAGAGAACCCGGATAAGGAAGTAGTCTTTGTCGCCGTAGGATTCGAGACGACGGCCGGGCCGATCGCCGCTTCGATAAAGGCAGGCGTGCCAAAAAACTTCTCGATCATACCCTCGATGCGGCTTGTCCCGCCCGCTCTGGAGTTCCTTCTGCAGAACGGCAGGGGATCGATCGACGGATTTATCCTTCCCGGACACGTCAGTACTGTGCTGGGGCGTAAGGGATACTCGATACTCGAGGAGAAGTACGGTGTGCCCGCGGTGATCTCCGGTTTCGAGCCGGTCGATCTTCTCCGGGGGATCGTAGAGCTGACGGAGATGATCCTCGCCGGACCTCCTTTCTCGGTCCTCAACCTCTACAAGAGGGTTATTTCGGAAGAAGGAAATACCAGGGCCAGGGAGCTCATCGAAGAGGTGTTCAAGGCGGGACCTTCAAACTGGAGAGGTATCGGCTCTATTCCCATGTCCGGCCTGTCGCTGAGAGCCGGGTATTCCGGAGTCGATGCCCTCGCAAGGCTGAACCTCGTGCCTTCGCCCGATGCGGAGGATGTGAAGCCCGGCTGCATCTGCCACGAGGTTATTCTCGGCGAGTCGGAACCGGAGCAGTGCCCCCTGTTCGGGACTGGCTGTACTCCGAGAAAACCGCACGGGCCATGCATGGTCTCCAGCGAAGGGACCTGCCGGGCGAGATACCAGTACCGGCCGGTCGGAGATATGTATTGACGCTTCGCCGAAATCTGCATTAACGTATATTCTGTAATAATCATTCGAATAACCTGGCACCGGCGGCTGTATTCAGTATGAATGCGGCATGAGGGCCGGATATTCCCCAAGGGGGTCAAGGATGAAGGTACAGGTAGGAGATCAGTCCTACAACGTCGGCGGCAGCAGGATCAGGAACATTGTATATATCGTTATACTCGTTATCCTGCTTGCGTCCGGACTTTATTCGGTCGGAGCTGACGAAGTGGGAGTGATCCAGAGATTCGGAAAGTTTGTCCGCAGCACCGAGCCCGGGCTGCACCTCAAGATCCCCCTGGGGGTCGAGAGCGTGGTCAAGGTCAAGGTCAAGAAGGTCTTCAAGCAGGAATTCGGATTCCGGACGCTGAAAGCGGACGTAAGGACCCAGTACAGCAGCAGGAGATACCTCGAGGAATCCCTGATGCTCACCGGCGATCTCAACGTTGCCGAGGTAGAGTGGATCGTCCAGTACAAGGTAAAGGATCCGTACAACTTCCTTTTCAAGATCAGGGATCCCGAGGAGACGCTCAGGGCGATGTCAGAAGCCGTTGTGAGAAGGGTCGTCGGAGACAGAGCCGTCACCGACGTACTTACGCTGGGCAGGATCGAGATTGCCGAGGATGTCGAAGTCGGTCTTCAGGAGGTACTCGACGGATTCGAGTCGGGGCTTCAGATCGTCACGGTCAAGCTCCAGAACGTCAATCCTCCTGAACCTGTAAAGCCTGCCTTCAACGAGGTCAACCGGGCCAAGCAGGACAAGGAGAAGATGATCAACGAGGCGTGGGAGGATTACAACAAGAGGATACCCAAGGCGAAGGGCGAGGCGGAGCAGATGATCGCCGAGGCCGAAGGTTATGCTGTCCAGAGGGTCAATCGGTCCGAGGGCGACGTCGCGCTCTTTAACCAGGTCTTCAAGGAGTACAGGAACGCGCCGAACGTGACCAGGCGCAGACTGTATCTCGAAACGATGAACGAGATCCTTCCGAAGATCAAGGAGCTCATCATCATCGATGAGAACCAGAAATCGATACTGCCTCATCTCGATGTCGGCAAGGACGCGAAGGGTGGTGGTCAGTGATGCTTACAGGAAAGAGAATAGGGATACTAGTCGTGGGCTTCATCGTGTTGCTGTTGATCACAAATTCATTCTATAAGCTTAACGAGTCGGAACAGGCGATCATTACGCAGTTCGGCCGGCCGATCGGTGGAGCGGTCAAGGACGCGGGGCTGCACTTCAAGATCCCCATGATCCATGCTCTTCACAGGTTCGAGAAGAGGATACTGAACTGGGATTCGTCGGCAGACCAGATACCGACAGCGGACAAGAAGTACATCTGGCTCGATACGACCGCCAGATGGAAGATAGTGGATCCCCTGCGGTTCTATACCTCTGTCGGCAATGTAAGGGGCGCACAGACGAGGCTGGATGATATTATCGACTCCGCTTCGAGGGATATCGTCTCGAGCTATGTTCTCGTGGAGGTCGTCAGGAACTCGAACAGGATACTCGAGAAGCGGGAAGAGGTCCGGGAAGGTGACGTCATAAGCGGCGGAGAAGAGGAAGAGATCGAGACCGTGATCGAGGTCGTCGAGATCGGCAGGGAAAAGCTCACGAGGATGATACTCGATCGCGCTTCCGAGCTGGTGCCCCAGTACGGGATCGAACTGCTCGACGTCCAGGTCAAGAGGCTCAATTACATCGAGGATGTCCGCAAGAAGGTCTACGAGCGTATGATCTCGGAGCGTCAGAGGATCGCCTCGAAGTACCGCAGCGAGGGCGAGGGCAAGAAGGCCGAGATCGTCGGGATGAAGGACAAGGAACTCAACAGGATATACTCCGAGGCTTACCGGAAATCAGAAACGCTTCGCGGAGAGGCCGATGCCGCGGCTACGAAGATATACGCGAAAGCCTACAATCAGGATCCTGAGTTCTACTCGTTCCTCAAGACGCTCGACGTCTACAAGAATACCGTAGGAGAGAACAACCGGGTCATCCTGACAACGGATACCGAACTGTACAGGTACCTCAGGAGGATCGACGGCAGGTAGCGGTCACTGAGAGGCCGGAAAACGCTAAAAACAACACGGTGAAGCCTTAACCGTTGGGACGGGGCTTCACCGTGTGCTATATTTAGCGGAACCCCTGCCGGATTGCCTTACTTCAGATGGAGGAGCGTTTTATGGGGATCGGCGGTAAATGTATTCTGAAATCAGCCCTCTTTATATTCCTCGCTCTTCTGGTCGCAGGAACCGCTTTCGCCTGGAATCACTCAGAGCTGGACTGGAAGACGATCGATACTGAGCATTTCGCTATCCATTTTCATGACGGGGTAGAGGCGAGCGCCTTCGAGGTGGCCCGTATCGCCGAGGATATATATATACCCATCACTGCGCTCTATGGATACAGTCCCGACAAGGTCCATATACACATCACCGACAGAGCCGGACTTCCCGAGGGAGCGGCATATTACTATCTCAACCGAATAGACATCGATACGGATGAAATCGATTTTCACCTGAGGGGAAACGCCGACTGGCTCAGGAACGTCATCACCCACGAATTCACTCACATGGTATCGCTCCAGGCTTCTATGAAGATGCCTCGCTGGCTGCCGGCGATCTATCTGCAGGGCTTCAATTTCGAGAATGAGAAACGGCCCGACGTCATAACCGGATACCCCAACTTCACAGGTTCACTGCCTTTTTCAGGGGAAGCGGTGCCGAACTGGTTCGCGGAGGGAATAGCCCAGTATCAGGCGCGAGGCGCCAGGTACGATATATGGGATTCCCACAGGGATATGGTCCTTCGAATGGCATCTCTCGGCGACAGGCTCCTGACTCTCGACCAGATGGGGGTGTTCGGGAAGGGGTCGGCGGACGCTGAACTGTTATACAACCAGGGATATTCCCTGGTGAGATACATCGTCTCTAATTACGGCGAGGACAAGATCGGGATGCTTGCGTCAGCTCACGGAAAACTGTGGCGCGCGGGGTTCGGCGGTGCCAGCAAAGAGGTCCTGGGAATATCCGAGGGAGATCTGTACCGGGCCTGGAAAGAGGAAATCAATGCACGGTCTGAAGAGCGGGCTGGGCGGATAACAGCCGGCAGAGAAGGGTCGAAGGAGGCTGGAGAGGGCTTCTTTAATTATTCGCCTGTATCGGATGGGAAGGGCGGCCTGTATTACCTTTCCAACGGGGGAAGCGAATATAGGGGCGTGGACCTGGTTCATCGAGGTGCGGACGGGGAAGAGAAGTTCATTGCAGCCGATCTCAGCTCGGGCGTGTCCGTCTCGCCGGACGGCAGTACTTTATTCTATTCGAGAAAATCAGATGACAACAAGCATGGATACGAGTTTAACGATATATATTTCTATGACCTGACGTACGGAAGGGAAGATCGCCTGACCAGGGGGATGAAAGCAACGCGACCTGCCTGCTCACCTGAAGGCGGGAGAGTGGCTTTCGTTATCAATGGAGACGGGTTCAGCAGCATTGCCGAGAAGCATCTCGATAACGGGGATCTGAGAATGCTGACACCCGATGTCCCCTGCAGGCGGTATTCAGGTCTTTCCTGGTCGGAAAAAGGAATCCTGGCGTCGAGATTCGACGGGACCAGCAGGGACATCGTCCTTATTTCTCCGGAAACCATGGATGAGACCGTACTGATAAATACAATCGCTGACGAAAGGGATCCGCACTGGTCGACAGGCGGCAGGGGCTTTTTCTACTCCAGCGACAGGACCGGTATCTTTAACGTTTATTACCGGGAACTCGGGACCGGATCTGACCTGATGGTCACTGACGTCGAAGGAGGCGCCTTTCAGGCCTGTGAGGAGGGAAAAGACCTTTTCTTTGCGGCTTTCGGCAGGAATGGATACAAGATCCGGAGGTTGAGGGACTGGTCCGCCTCGGCTTCCGCCCCGGACCCTTCGCTCGACGAAAGACTGCTTGGAGAGAGGGCAGCTGTTGTCGGCATAGGGATGCGGGACCTGCCGGCCGATTCACTCTCGGTGAGCGGCAAATACCGGGTCACATATACGATCCCGTTCATTTTCCCCAGGGTGATGGTCTACGACAACAAGTTCCGCCTCGGATTAGTAATCGATTCGAGGGATTTCCTCGACCGGCAGAGCGTATATGCCGCCGCTGACGCCTCTTTCGACGGGGAGTTCAACCTCCAACTTGGCGCCGAGTTCAGGCAGCTCAAGCCGACATTCTCTTTCGATCTGCTGAGGATGCGCAAATACTGGGAGATCAACGATTCCGAGTCCGGCAACATCAGGTACAGGTACGACCTTTGGGACGTCTATTTTACCTGCAAGCTCGAGTTCGAGCAGGATACACTGCACAGACGAAAATATGTATGGATCAGATACAACCACGGGGAGTACGGCGTCAACATCAACGCCTGGGAATCAATCGGCGTCGAACTCGGATGGAACTATTACAAGGCTGATGAGATCGCACTGATGTTCGATTACAAAAATATCAGTAAGGGAGTCGAATCCAACATCAACCCGCGTGGCGGAAGAAAGCTTCACCTCGAGGCAGCAGCCGTACAGGCAAAACTGTCCTCCGGAGATTTCGAGTATTCATTCCAGCCGCGGTACAACAATAATGATTTCATGCGCTACATGTTTATGTACGAGGAATACCTGCCGCTTCCATTCTGGGCCCACTCCCTGACGGCATTTGTCAGGACAGGTTGGATAGACCGCGAAGCCATTGATGATTTCTTCTACTTATATCTCGGCAGCAGGGACGGCTTGAGAGGATACTCCTACTACAGTATCGGCGGAACGAAAAACGCCATGGGAAGGCTGACATACAGGTTCCCGATATGGCGGAACATCGACTACCAGATCCCCGGACTGTATTTCCAGTCGATATACGCAGCAGTATTTGCCGAGGCGGGCAAGGCCTGGAACGAAAATACTTTCGACATAGAGAATCCTCAGACCGGCGCCGGGTACGAGCTGAGAATGAGCGGATTTACCTTTTTCAGCTATCCTCTCGCGGTATCATTCATGGGTGCTTATGGGTTCAAGAAGGTTGAATACGGCGATCCCTTCATCACGGAACTCACTTTTACAGAGGGCCAGGCCTGGAGATACTACGGCAGCGTTCTCTTCAGCTTCTGACAGGAATATCATGAAGGTAAGACTCGGTGGTTACAATATAGACGCGAAGACGATCAGGGAACTTGCCGGCGACCGCTACGGTGATATGACTCCGGAGATCATTTCCGCTTCGTACGCGAGGATAAGCCGGGATCCCAGAGAAGTCAGCCGTCTTCGCGAAGAAGCCAGGAAGGACATCGAGAAGGCCAGAAAATCGAACACTGCTATAGTCTTCGGGCTTGGTCATTCTTCGATAGCTGAGCATGCAGTATTCAATATCGACGTGATGGGGATCTCGAGACTTGCGGTCGAGGCTGTCGAACAGTTCAGGCTCGCCTCGTTCACGGAAAAATCCCAGCGATACATCAGGCTGGGCCGCGATTTTGTGGTGCCGGAAGAGATAGCGAAGGCCGGACTCAAACGTGACTTCAAGGGCCTGATGAAAAGGCTGACGGAATCTTACAAGAGTATGTATGAGAGTATCAGGGCCGCGGGTGAGGACGATGAAACGGCCAAGGAGGATGCGAGGTACCTGATGCCGCTCGCGACGACCGCTCAATTCGGAATGACCGTGAACGCCAGAGAACTCGAGTACATGATCAGCAGGCTTGCTTCGCATCCACTCGCGGAGCTGAGAGAGTTCGCGTCGAAGCTTTCGAGTGTGGCCGGAGGAATCGCTCCCTCTCTGGTGAAGTACCCCGATCCTACCGACTATTTCAAGGCAGCTCCCGCGATCAGGGTCGATATCAGGAGAACTGCCGGCAGGGCCGGCAAATCCCTCGCCGGGGACGGGCCGGAAGCTATCCTTATAGATGTCACACCAGACGCGGATAAGCGGCTGGCGGCATCACTTATCTTCGCATCGACCAGTATGAGCCATTCAGAGTCGATGCGGCGAGCGGCAAAACTCGGGAAGAGAAGACGCGCCGCGTTGATCGCCTCAACGATGGAAAAAATGAAGCCTCACGACAGTGTCTGGAGGGAGTTCGAGAATATACGCCTGCTCTACGAGGTGACCGTATCATCATCGTGCTTCGCCCAGCTCAAGCGCCACAGGATGGCGACAATCATATCCCAGGACTACCTGCCCTCTCTCGGGATATCGATTCCCGACTCGGTCAGAAAGGCCGGGAAGGTGAAACTCTTGCGGGAGGCGGCTGAGCTGTCCGGCAGGGTCTACAGAAAGATCGGCTCACGTGCTGAAAATGCGCGTGATTATCCCCTTCTCAATGCGCACAGACGCAGGGTGCTGTTCGACATCAACCTGCGAGAACTTTATCACTTCTCCAGGATGAGATGCGATATACACGCGCAGTGGGAGATAAGGCGGCTGGCCGACCTGATGTGCGCCATGGCAGAGGATAAGATCCCTTCGGGCTCAGTGCTGCTCTGCGGCAAGGACTCTTTCGACCGGAGGAAAAAAGATCTGTTCGGATAAGCCAGGCTTTGACCGGGAAGCCGTAATGCCTGAATTCATTGACATTGTAAAACAGAGAAGAAGCGTAAGAAGGTACCGACCCGATCCGGTTCCAAGGGAACTGATTGAAAAATGCCTTGATGCGGCGAGTTACGCGCCGACTGCCTGTGATACGCAGTCGTGGCGTTTCATCGTGACTGAAGGCGCTCTGAAGGAGAGGATCGCCAGGGAATGCCTCGGTGAACCCCCGGTGCCGAACAGGTGGGCCGTCGAAGCGCCTGTTATCATCGTGATGGCTTCGGCAAGCGATCTGGTGACCCACAGGATCGGAGCGCGCATAAAAGGGACGAGTTACGAACTTATTGATGCAGGCATAGCCGGTGAACATCTTGTGCTGCAGGCCGCTGAAATGGGACTTGGAACATGCTGGCTTGGGTGGTTCAAGAAGAAGAAGATCAGGAAACTGCTCGGTCTTCCCGCGGGATGGGAAATTACTGCTCTGATTACGATGGGCTATCCATCCGGCGAAGTCAGCGGGAAGAAGAGAAAAGCCCTCGATGATATCAGGGAGTATCGCGAATGAGCGGACAGGCGTTACTCAGGACAGATTCACTCAACTGCTCGATAGGCGGCCACCGTATCCTGGATTCTGTCTCGTTCGATGTCTGCGGGGGTGAGTTTGTCTCTCTCATCGGTCCGAACGGAGCGGGCAAGACAACCCTTCTAAAATGCCTGATGAAGATCATCCCCTTTGATACAGGCTCGATCCACCTGGAGAAGAAAGACATCAGTTCCTTCGGGCAGAAGGAACTTGCATCACGCATAGCTTATGTTCCACAGGCCGATTCGCGTTACCTGCCTTTCACGGTCGAGGAATTCGTGATGACGGGAAGGTATCCGCATCTGAGCCCTTTTACGACGTGCTCCGATTCCGACTGGGATGCGGTAAATGAGGCGATCGACCTGACCGGAACATCAGTTTTCGCTTCGAGACATATGTCGGGGCTGAGCGGAGGCGAAAGACAGCTTGTGATGATAGCCGCTGCTCTGGCGCAGGGAGCAGATCTCATGCTCCTCGACGAGCCTGCGGCCTTTCTCGATCCCGGTCATGAAAGCAGTATCATGAGACTGCTCCGGGAGATAAACGTCAAGGGGGGGACGACTGTTGTAATGGTGACGCATGATATCAACCGGGCTATCCTCATGGGCGGGCGCTCCCTTGTTCTCGACCGCGGAAAAGTGAAATATTTCGACGAAGCTGCAGGGCTGACCTCCTCCGGGGTCCTGGAGAAGGTTTACGACAGGAGCTTCGAGTACATTCAGCATCCCCGCGCGGGTTGTGATATCATAATTCCGGACGTGACATATTGTGACAACTAGAGAAAAGACAATCCTCGCCGTGATGGCGGTTGCAGCGGCTGCAGTGCTTCTGGCCGCGCCGTTTATAGGTATGGAGAAGATTACGCCCGCTGCCCTTGCCGCGGATAAGGGCATGACTGCGGAGATATTCTGGCGGATCCGTGTCCCCCGGGTGATCATCGGCTTTATCGCCGGAGCATCTCTCGCGCTGAGCGGGATGGCTTTTCAGGCCGTGTTCAGGAATCCCCTAGCGACACCATTCACCCTGGGCGTCTCGAGCGGCGCTGCTTTCGGAGCGGCTCTTTACATGAAGGCCGGTATCGTTTTCGGCCTGGCCTGGCTCCCCGGTCAGTCTGTCAGCGCGTTCGCATGGGCCGCTGTATCGATAGCGCTCGTCTATGGACTAACCAGGGTAAGGCGGGGTTTTTCGACCGCGACCATGCTCATAGCAGGAGTAGCGATCAGTTTCTTTTTCTCGAGCCTGATCCTGTTTATGCAGTACATGAGCGACTTCACGCAGTCATTCAGGATAGTGAGATGGCTCATGGGGGGAGTCGAGACGCTTGGATACTCGAGCATATGGACGCTTATTCCGTTCATGGTCTTCGGCGCAGGGATAATATTCGTCAGTCTGCGTGAACTTGATCTCCTGTCGCTTGGCGACGATATTGCGGCTGGCAGAGGAGTCGAGGTCAAAAGAACACGGCGGCGGATCTTCATAGCCGCCTCGCTGCTCGTCGGGGGAGTAGTCTCCGTCTGCGGACCGATCGCTTTTGTCGGGATGATGGCCCCACACATATGCAGACTGCTCGTCGGGGAGGGACATACCCGTCTCGCTCCCGCGTCGTTCCTTTTCGGCGGAACCTTTCTTGTACTGTGTGATACCCTGGCGCGCACAGTGATAGCTCCGGCCGAGATCCCTGTAGGAGTGATCACAGCCCTGCTCGGAGGCCCTTTTTTCCTGTGGCTTCTGCTCGGAGGCGCCTCGGAGAAGAGCTTTCTGTTCGGAAGGGGGGCTGTCTGATCAGTCAGATTTTATAACCACAAGAGTCATGTCGTCGGCCTGGTGCATGTTGCCGGTGAAAGCTTTGACGTCCTCGACTATCAGGTCCTTTATCTCTGCTGCCGACAGGGATGAAGTGTTGGTGTCAGTCAGCAGATCCTCGAGTCTCTGCTGCTCGTAGAATTCCCGGGACAGATTCAGCGCATCGGTCACTCCGTCAGTAAATACAACGAGGACGTCGCCAGTCTCCAATTGTATTCTATCTTCCCTGTATCTGCTGTCGACAAGCGCCCCCAGCGGAAGGCCATGTCCGGCACCGTCAAGCGATACAACATTTCCCTTTGATTTGAGCAGGGGTGGACTAAACCCGGCGATCGTGTAAGTAAACTTTCTGCCGGGTACGTCGATATTGGCAAGGCAGAGCGCCGTATACATCCGCTCGTTTGTTTTATGGTACAGCGAACGGTTCAATCGGGCGGCGACCTGGGAAGGCGAGGTTGTCTCGTCTGTATTCGAATAGATCATGCCGCTTGACATGACCGCTATCATCGCTGCCTGCATAGCTTTTCCAGAGACATCTCCAACCGCGACGCCGAGCTTGGTTCGCTTATCGTCTATCCAGAAGATATCGTAGAAATCACCGCCGACCTCGCTTGCGGGAATGCATATCCCCGATATGGTGAGCCCTTCCAGCAAAGGATCTGCCTGAGGCATAATCGACATCTGGGCGTTGTGCGCAGTCTGGAGCTCGATCTTCATCCTCATGGTC
>DAOVNN010000306.1 GCA_030630165.1 Candidatus Krumholzibacteriota bacterium | reverse complement strand
GCCCAGGTCGCGGTTACGTATGACGAACTCCTCCACTCTCTCCTCGTCGTACATATCGCCTTCAGGGTTCTCCGCCTCACTCAGGCCGTCGGTTTACAGGAACAGTAGATCACCCTTGTCGAGGTTTATCGATTCCTGCTCGTACGTCATATCGGACATCGCTCCAAGGATGAGGCCGCCGCTTTCGAGGAGCTTCAGGCTTCCGTCCTTTTTGACCAGAAGTGGTGGATTGTGCCCCGCGTTTACATAGTCGAACAGTCTCGTCTCGTGATTGTATATCCCGGCAAAAAATGTGATGAACTGGTGGGATTGCGTGTTGTCGAATATAAGATCGTTTATCTGCCCTATCATCTGCTTCAGATCAGAGCCGATCTTTACCGCGGTCCTGATCGAGGCCTGGAGGTTCGACATCAGCATCGCCGCGCCGGCCCCCTTGCCCGAAACGTCTCCGATAGCGAGAACGGTCCTGTTCTCGTCGAGATTTATGACGTCGAAATAATCCCCCGCCACCTCGAGACATGAGAGGCTCGTGCCGAATACCTCGAGGCCGGGAGTCTCAGGCATCACAGCAGGGAGCAGCCCCTCCTGGACCTTGCGGGCCATCGAGAGCTCGTTCTCCATCCTCTGCTTTTCGATATTCTCCTCGAGGAGCCTGAGGTTCTCGCCGGCGACTGCCACCTGGAAAGAAAGCGAACGCAGCATCTCGACGTCAGCCGCCTCGAAATCCTGCCTCGTCCTCTTCATCCCGATGGCGAGGAATCCGATCAGCTTGTGACGGCTCGCAAGCGGCAGCGCAACGGCGACATCGTGGGCTTCCAGCCATTCCCTTTCCTGCGGTGTCAAGTGGATCGTCTTCGTCGCCAGGATCTCGTCAACCATGAACGGCCTGTCCTCGAAAGTCGAAAGGGCCCGGGCAAACTCGCTTTCCAGCAGGAAGGGGGTCTCTTCCCCGCTGAGGAGGACCATCGGCCTGTCATCACCGGTGTTGAGGACCGTGATCATGGCATCGACCTTCAGGACATCGCAGAGCCTCGATTCGAGCTCGCTCCAGAAGGTGTCGCGGTCAGACGCGGCGAGGGCGTTCGAAAGGAAATCGACCAGCATGTTCTTCAGCTGCGTCCTCTCGGGATAGATCTTTCTCTCGATAATGTTCTGGACCTTCTTCTGCGCCGGTGTGAACCCGACTGCCAGAACGAGTGCCAGCACAGGGAGCAGCGCCTGGTTCTGCGTGCCGATCTTCGAAAGTATAAATCCGCTGAGACTGTAGAGGATCGCGAAGAAGATCATGAGCAGCGCCGCCGTGATGGCGATGCGCCTCGTTCCCCTCTTTATCTTGCCCTCCACCTCAAGAAGCCTGTACTTGCCGAATGCGTAGATGAACGATAGCGGAGAAAGGAGCAAACTGAGAAAGACCAGGATGAAAACACCCATAATGAACGACACACCCTGGCTCGTGAACCATGACCTGAACAGGACGATAAAAAGTACCACGAGGAAGAAACCGAATACACCCGTGCCCGTCCCCCAGAGGACGAGACGGGTCTGCCTCTTCTCCAGAAGGTCCTTCGTCTTGACATGCCGTCCTATGAGGAACCCGAACCCTGTGAATATCTGCGTCTGGACCAGACTCACCAGGGCGATTCTGAAGCCCGAGATATTGGTAAGATGGCTCAGCAGTATAAGCGCGGCTATGGGGATGTAGACCAGGGAATAGGTGATGACCGGATGCTCACTCATGAACTTGCGGGGCTTCGGAAAGAGAAACTGCAGATTAAGCCAGAAAGCCCCGGTGAAGCTCATAATGATCGACATGGCCACCATCAGGTACTGCAGCAGAGAGATCTGCATCACGGGAATATGTTCGTATCCAAACTTGAATATCGTGATGAGCACGGCTGTCATCGAGAAGCAGAACAGTGCCAGCGCCCTCACGGCACTTGATTCTGGTTGCTTGATGAAAGCCCAGAAGCCCGCGCCCAGAAAAGCTATCCCTATCAATCCCCGCAAAACAAAGATAATGAGAACGGATATGAATATCGTTTTCGGCAGCTTGATTGTCGTGAGCTCTGTCCTGAGCGTGTCCCCTGTCGAGTTCTTATAGAGAATGTTCATCACTGTTCCAGGCGGCTTGAGGTTCATCTCGTTGAGCAGAGTCATGAAGGTCGCCGGAGTATCATTTATCAATATGATGGTATCCCCGATCGCGGGCACCAGAGACTCAGTGAAATCACTCTCGTCGATCTTGGAAAAGACAAGTGTCGAGTCGCCTCCAAGCTCAAGCGTACTGTTGATCTCTCCGCCTTCCTTCCACTGGTTCAGCCGGAAAGCGTTCTGCGTCGAGCGGAGTCCGGCCGTTACGAGGACGGCTATGCCCACTGCGGGTATCAGTATCTTGAGTATCTTCGATATCATGATTACATGGATACTACACCAGAAGAGCGGTTGTATTCAAAGAGATTTGACGGTGAATCCGTTCGATCAACCGATGGTAACCATCATGATGCCGGCCAGGGCGAGGACCAGGGCGGCGATTTTGCGCTTCGTCAACGGTTCGCCGAGGAATATCGTCGCCATGATGATGATGTGGATCGTGCTCGTCTGGTTGAGGATGGCCGCTATACTCGCCTGGGTATACTTCATCCCGGCTATCCAGAGGATCAGCGCGAGGAACGATCCGATCACCGTTCCGGGGATCATGTATTTCCACGACGAATGGGGCCTGAAATTGGAGAATATCTTTTTCCGCGACGGGAGAAGCAACGCCACGGGCAGCATAGCGATGAAGCACCCGATCTGGCGCACCGCCGTCGCCCACAGGACCGGCGAGCGGTTCAGTACTGGTTTCGCGATGACTATACCGATGCCGAGCGTAAGCATCGCGAGGACTCCCCACGTGATCCCGAGTATCAGCTGCCTTCTCGTCGCGCCAGGGGGTGGATCGTGCCTCGTAGCGATAAATACGCCCAGAAGAACGGCACCCATGCCGGCAAGCTGCCAGGGCCCGAGTCTTTCGCCGATAAGCAACCAGGCGAAGAACACGATCGATGGGGAGTACAGGCCATCGACGATCGCGTTCAGGCCGGCGCCCACGCGATTGAGGCACATGTGGAAGAGTGTATCGGATATGGCAATAGCGATAACACCGCTGGCGATCAGGATGAGATAGTCGGTCAGCGGGGCTACGCCGAATAACGGCTTGCGGATGATGACGAGCGTCAGCACGAAGAGGACCGAGGACACGGCCACCCTGAAGAAATTCAGGGCAAAGGGCGGGACCTTCTCCCCCGATTTCTTGAACAGGATCACAGCGATCGACCAGGCAACGGCTGTCGTCAGCGCGAATATCTCACCCAAGAAACTACTTCCCGAAAAAAGAAGAGCGGGGAAACACTTCGTCCCCCCACCCGAAGATCACCATTCGGACGCGACGTTATTGAATCGTCAACTCACCGAGCAGCTCATAGGCGCCGGAGAACTTGTCGAGTACGAACAGGATGTAGCGCGACTCGACGCTGATGCACCTGTTCAATTCAGAGTTGAACAGGTAGTCAGCCGAGATGCTCTCCCAGTTGCCGTCGAAGG
>DAOVNN010000364.1 GCA_030630165.1 Candidatus Krumholzibacteriota bacterium | reverse complement strand
ATAGTTCCCTCTCCGCGAAGCACCTTGAAGCCATTGTATTCGGCGGGATTGTGACTCGCCGTGATCATGACTCCGCCCTGTATCCCCCAACTCTTCGCGGCGAAGTAGAATATCGGGGTCGGGACCACGCCGATGTCGATGACATCGATACCGCCTGCCATCAGGCCGGCTGTAAGTGCCTCGAAATAAGAATCACCGCTCAGTCTGACATCCCTGCCGACAACAGCGCTGTTGATCCCTTCCCTTGTGAATGTGGAAGCAATCGCCAGACCGAGGCCGGTTACCCCCTCGGGGGTCAGATCCACGTCGACGAGCCCGCGGATATCATATTCCCTGAATATCTTTCCGGGCAGTTCGATGACCGGCCTCCCTTCGCACTATTGCACGCGGCCCTGCGGGCCTCGCGCTACTCCTTGACGACCCAGACCTTGACCTGGACCTCTACATCCTTGTGAAGCTGGACCGGCACCGTATATACACCGAGAAGCTTGATGTGTTCCTCGAGCTTCACCATGGTGTGGTCGACCGGATAGCCCAGCTCGGTGATGGCTCGCGCGACATCGTACTCGCCGACCGAACCGTAGAGCTTGTCCTCTTCGCCGGCCTGCACCACGATAGTCACCGAGATATCTTTCATCTTCCCGGCTGTTTCGATGATCGTCCGCTTTTCCTTGTCGTCCCTGATGTCACGAAGCTTGTTCTCTTCGTTCATTACCTTCTTCATCGCCTTGGTGGCGGGAAGGGCCATTTTTTGCGGCAGAAGATAATTCCTCGCGTAACCGTCCTTTACCTTGACGATATCACCGCGACTGCCGAGCCCTTCGATGGACGTGGTAAGAATGATATCCATTTTCCTGTCTCCCTACCGGTAGTATATCTTCACGAAAGGCAGAATGGCGATGGCCCTGGCGCGCTTGATGGCATGAGCAAGCACTCTCTGGTGCCTGGCACACGTCCCTGTGATCCTGCGCGGGGTGATCTTGCCCCTGTCCGTGATAAACCTTCTGAGAAGGGCCTCGTCCTTGTAGTTGATCGACAACTTGTCCGCGCAGAACCTGCACGGCTTGTTGGTGGTCCTCTTCTCCTTCTTCTTCTTTCCTTTATTAGATGGCGTCTTCGACATTATCCAGTCTCCTCAGTTTCTCCGGCGGACTCGGCCGGCTGTTCGGTAACGGGATTCTCATCGATGACGATGAGATGCCTGAGCACCATGTCGTCGAACCTGTAGACACGGTTGAGCTCGTTCAGGATCTCGTTGTCGCCGTCGAAACACATGAGGATGTAGCTGCCCTCGAAGCGCTTGGCGATCGGATAGGCCAGCTTTCGCTTGCCCCAGAGATCGACCTTGCGGACCGTTCCTCCTCTGGAGGTGACGATCTCGTTAAACTTCTCCGTCTTTTCCTTAACGGCAAGTTCTTCAAGGGTTGGATCGAGGATATAAACGCACTCATAGGCACGCATAGGACTGCTCCTCCCTTCGGACTCATTCGACCTTCCCTGTCCTGGGCGGACCGGAAGGTAGGGATTTATGTACCGCGCCTCTCAAAGGAACGCGGATGCGAAATATAGCAGATCCGCCCCGCGGAGTCAACCCCGCCATGGCGATCCGTGTCCTGTTTATCCGTCCCCTGCCTCATCCGGATCCTTCCGGGGCGCTTTCCGGTTATATCGCCTCTGGGCGGCGGAAAGCCCCTGTATCAGCAGCATCTCCAGCGCGTCGGCAGCGTCGGAGACCATCTGGCTCACAGGTCCGGCCTCCTCATCATCGAATCTCTCCAGCACAAAATCGCTCCAGAGAGCTCCCTGCGGAGCCGGGCCCGCTCCCAGCCTGAGCCGGGCGAAGTCCGCCGTCCCGAGCGCTTCGGTGATCGACTCAAGGCCGCGGTGCCCTCCGCTGCCCCCGCCGGCTCTTACCCTGACAATGCCCACGGGGAGATGAATATCGTCGCAGACCGCCAGAACGGAATCGGGGGAGGCGCCGGTTATCCTGAGCGCATCCCCCGAAAGATTCATGAATGTAAGCGGTTTGACCAGTGTGATGTGCCGTCCGGCAAATCGCCACTTCGTCTCGAGCGCAAGACCTCCGCGGTCTTTCCATCCAAGCCTGTGACGCCGGACCAGTTCATCGAGAGTATCGTAACCGAGATTATGCCTCGTGCCGTCGTATTCCTGTCCCGGATTGCCGAGTCCAAGAACGAGAGTGATCTCCGGCATCCGCTATCAGGCTTCCTTTCCGCCCTCTTCGGCGCCTTCGCCTTCGGCGCCTTCGCCCTCTTCGCCCTCCTCGGCTCCCTCTTCCACGCCTTCCTCGAGTTCCTCGGCGACCTCCAGCTTTTTCGGCGGAGATACGTGGGCGAGGTTGATATGTCCCTCATCGAGAAAAACGATGTCAGGATATAGAGCCACGAGGTCGGATACGTGGATAGTGCCGTTTATCATCAGTTCCGAGACGTCGATTTCGAGATGCTCGGGAACGGACGAGGCAGTCGTGGCAACCATGACCTCGCGAACACCCTGATCGAGTATACCGCCGAACTCCTTGACTCCCCTGGCAACACCGGTCAGGACCACGGGGATACCGACCTTGATAGCCTCGTCCATCGATATCCTCTGAAA
Source organism: Candidatus Krumholzibacteriota bacterium (assembly GCA_030630165.1). Classification (GTDB taxonomy): domain Bacteria; phylum Krumholzibacteriota; class Krumholzibacteriia; order Krumholzibacteriales; family Krumholzibacteriaceae; genus JAUWCL01. The sequence goes on along the minus strand of DAOVNN010000364.1, from coordinate 79 downwards.
ATCGACATGGAGAATATCTCCGGAGACGGGGTGGTGCTGGACGTCGCGGACGAGCGTCGTATGTTCTTCCATGTCCACT
>DAOVNN010000227.1 GCA_030630165.1 Candidatus Krumholzibacteriota bacterium | reverse complement strand
GCGGTCTCGTGTCGAGGACCGTACCGGCGTCGTAGAAGAGGTAGAGCTGGCGGTCCTTCAATGTTCTCTTCAGGAAGCGGGGCACCCAGAAGGGAAGGCCCAGCTCGGTGTTCACCGCTAACGACCTCTTGAAGGCGTAGTCACCGTCGAAGTAACCCCTGAGGTTGGAGTTCCCCGGAAGGACCCAGTTATTGTAATAGTCCTCGGGGAAGGCGCCGACGCTTCGGAGCCAGAAATACTTCTCCTTCTCGAGGGCGCCCGCTCCGGCCAGGTTTCGCTTCTCCTGCTCCGGAGGATCGATGCCGCTGCTGCCGAACCAGAGGCGGAGTTTCGGTTTCAGCCAGAAACTGAACCTGTGCGTTGGCCATATGCGTGTGTCCAGGGAGAACTTCTCATAGCTTTGCTTGCTTCCCCAGAAGGACCTGTCGAAATCGATCTTCAGTGAGGTCGCCAGCACGTCCGTCTTCGGCGCGAGCTCGAAGCTGCCGCCGAGGCGGAGATTTGTGCCCTTGTCGTATATGTGAGGATAGACATATTCCTCGTCGAACAGATCATGATAGACGAATCTGAGCTGCCAGAACCTCGGCATCGGGTCGCTGAGACTTTTTCTCTGGATCTTGTCGAGGACGAACGACCCCCCCTGCCTTCCTTCCCGGTAGAACCCTTCGAGGTTCAGGATGGTTCCCCGGCCGAGCCACCCGACGGGATGGCTGTACTTGAGGTAGCCGTCGATAGCCCCGCTTTTCTCGCTGTATGTGCCCTGGAGGATGATTCTGTTGTAGGTGTCGTCGTAGCTGCTCTTGAGCCTCAAGCCCGCCTTGATTCCGTCGATCTCGTTGTACCACCCGATAGGGAAGAACTCGAGCAGTCTCGAGGCGCGCGGCCACTCGGAGCGCCAGGGATTCTCGATGGCGAACTTTTTTGTGCCGGAGGAGTTGTTGTCGAGCTGGTATATGTCAAGGATCTCGTTGTCGGGATTGATCGCTATTGACTTCGGTTTCGAGTCGAAAGAGAACGATTTTTCGATCTCCCTCGGCATGCCGTCGACCTGCTCCCTTACGACGCTGCCGCTCTTCAATTTGAATTCGAGAGTAAGGGGCATGATCATTTCGCCCCTGCGCTTTATCCTTACGTCGGCCCAGTGGACCCCGTCTTCTTTCCTGTGTCTGAACCTCTCGATTTTATAATCGCAGTTCTTGACCGAGTGGATCCACTGCTTGAAGAAATCATCGAGGTCGGTCCCCGTCACATCCTCGCATACCGCGCGGAAAGCCTCTTCGTCGACATGTTTGAATTTCCAGATCCTGAAATACTCCTTCAGTATCCTGTCGAAATTTTCGTCGCCGACACGGTATTTCAGGGAGCGGAAAAAGAGGGCGCTCTTGTTGTAGATCATCGTCCGGCCGCTGCTCTCGAACTCGTGGTGGGGAGTGGCTACCGGCTCGGCAAAACCGCCGCGGTGAAGCTCTATAACCGAGTGGGTTATGTCCTCCCAGAGGTCCTTGCGGCCGGTGTTTTCGACGATCCAGTTGAACATGTTGTACTGGGCCGGGCCCTCGTCGAGCCACGCCTCGTCGCGCTCGTTATTGGCCAGCATCCCGTAGAACCACATGTGCGTGACCTCGTGGACGATCAGCGCCTTGTCGGGGCTGCCGTTCATCACGAGCATCGGGTATTCCATACCGCCGCGGGTCGGTGAATCAACGATGCTGATCTGCGGCCATTCGTAAGCGCCGACGAGATCATCGAGGAAATTCATCGTACTCACCGTGCGGGCGAGGGCCGAATCGGCCCACGCGCGGTTCCACTGGCGGTAGAAGCTTTTTACCGAGTAGTCGCCGACCTTTGTTTCCTCTACCACGAAGAGGGGGTCGGCGCACCAGGCGAAGTCGTGCACGTTCACGGCCCGGAAATGGACCGTTTTCAGAGACAACGACAGCCCGGCGTCGTCCCGGCCGCGTTTCATCCCTCTGGTATCGGCCTCGGCGGGATGGCCGCCGGGGTGACCGCCGCCGGAGCGGCCCTTGTGCTTTGGTTTCTCGTTGAGGGTCCAGCCGGGATCGCCCTCTACGGGAAGTCCCGTCGCCGCGATCACGTACTGGTTCGGGATCCGCAAGGTGACGTCGTATGTACCGAACTCGCCGTAGAACTCGCCCATCCTGAACTGGTCGGGATGCCAGCCGGTCTTGTCGTATACGACTATTTTCGGGTACCACTGTGCCATGTCATAGTGGTTGCCGATATAGCCGGAGCGGCCGATCCGCCTGCGGATCTTCTCCCGGAATGCCATGTCGAAGATGATCGTGCCCCCGGGCGGGAGCGGTCGTTTAAATTTGCCCCTGAGGATGGTGCCGTCGATCACGTAATCCGCGGGCTCCCCGCCCACCGTCATCGAATCGATCTCGATCCAGCCCCTGCTCTCCTCGCGAAGACCCCTGAGAAAGACCCAGGTCCCCGGGAAGAAATCCTGGTATAACAACGATTCCTTGTCCCTGTATGCGTTGGGGTAGAGATGTATGAAATACCGTTTGAGAGTGTCTGGTGAATTGTTCGTATAAGTGAGTTTTTCCGTCCCGGAGAGCATCTTCGCCTCTATATCGAGGGTGCACCTGATATCGTAGTCGGCCTGCTGCTGCCAGTATTCTGACAGCAGGTCCTGCGCGGCGAGCCCCTGGGCGGACGCGGCGCCATGCAGCAGTGCCAGGGACGTGGCGAACGCGAGCAGGGCATTTATGACTGACTTCGGCATTATTGTCCTTTCAAGGGGCCTTGACGGCGATATCCGGCATATCTGCGGCGGATTCCAGTCTGCTCAAGTTAGCACATAGGCCCGGCTCCAGCAAGCGCCGGTTCCCGCCGTTTCGGGTTATACGCCGAAATCGATTGAATGATTCCCTCACGGCTGTTAATATTTTTTTCCCGAAACCCCATTTGTATAAATACGTATTACGTATACTAATACTAAAGTTCAGAGAGGAGGAAGTATGAGCTTGAAACGCAGGGGCCTCACGATCCACGTGGCGGCCGCGCTGGCAGTAGTGCTGCTGGCCGCCGCGGCGCTGGCAGGAACGCTTGAGGACAAGGTCAACGAGTTCGAGCTGGACAACGGCATGAAATTCCTCGTTGTCGAACGCAAGGAAGCTCCGGTGGCATTCATGTGCATTGTCTTCGACGTGGGTTCGGCGAATGAGTGGCCGAACGTGACAGGGATATCCCATCTGCTCGAGCATATGATGTTCAAGGGCACCGAGATGATGGGCACCACGAATTACAAGAAGGAAATCCCGTACATCGAGAAAACAGACGAGCTCGGAGGCAAGACGATCGACCTGCGCAAGGCGATCGGCGAATGGCGCTTCGAGAAGTTCGAGGAGCTTCGCAAGGAGGTCCTCGCCACCTTCACCGACGAGGAGAACGAGGAGATAGGGACAGACAAGTATCTCCAGAACAAGTTCGTCGTCGAGAAGGTCAGGGCGATGGAGTCGCTCCCGGGCGACCTCGAATCGGAGAAGTACCTCATCGCGGAAGGCGAGAGGGATTATCTCGCTCTCTATCTCGAGTATCTCGAGGCATGGGGCGAGATCGTCAGGCTCACCGACGAGCAGCGCGAGAAGTACGTCGTCAACAACGAGCTCTGGGAGACCTACATGAACAACGGCTCCCGCATGCTCAACGCCGGTACGTCGAACGATTTCACCGTCTACTTCGCCTACCTTCCGTCGAACAGGCTCGAGCTCTGGATGACGATGGAGTCGGACCGCATGGACACCCCGGTGTTCAGGGAGTTCTGGATCGAGCGCGATGTTGTGATGGAAGAGCGCAGGCTCAGCGACAACGACCCCGACGACGTTCTCGACGAGGCGTTCAACTCGGTCGCTTTCACCGCCTGCCCCTACAAGTGGCCCGTTCTCGGCTGGATGAGCGACGTGCGGACGATCGACCGCAAGGAGCTCGCCGATTACCACGAGAAATATTACGCGCCCAATAACGCCACCGCCTGTATCGTCGGCAATGTCGACATCGAGCAGGTAAAAAAGATGGCGAAGAAATACTTCGGCCCGGTCAAGGCGCAGGATCCCCCAAATCCGGTCGAGACGAGGGAGCCGAAGCAGCGGGGCGAGCGCAGGGTCACCGTGGAGCACGACGCAAACCCGGCCCTGAAGATCGGCTGGCACAAGCCGATCAATCCCGATCCCGAAGCGGTTGTATTCGACGTCATCACGAGTGTTCTCTCGGGCGGACGTACGACGCGTCTCTACAAGTCGATATACGAGGAGCAGCAGCTCACCGCCAGCCCGCCGACGGCTCGCACGGGCCCGGGCGAACGATATGACAACCTGATGATCATCTCGGCTGAGCCGCGCCACCCTCATACCCTCGAGGAGGTCGAAGAGGCGATCTACGTCGAGCTCGAAAAGCTCAAGACCGAGCCGGTCGAGGAGAGAGAGCTGCAGAGGATCAAGAACCAGATCGATGCCATCCAGGTCCGCCAGCTCGGTTCGAACCTCGGCATCGCCTTCACCCTGCTTATGGGTGAGATATACATGGGCGACTACAAGGCGATGTTCCGTTACATCGACATGATCAAGGAAGTCACTGCCGAGGACGTCATGAGGGTCTCGGAGAAGTATCTCACCAAGCAGAACAGGACGGTCGGGTGGCGGGTCCAGGTCGAGAAGGAGAAAGAGGAAGGCGAAGAGGGAGAGAGCGAAGAGGATGAGATGATGAAGTACCGCGCGGTACTGATGCAGTACATCCAGTCCCTCCCCGAGGAAGAACGGATGCAGGTCTTCCAGAAGTTCCAGACCATGAGGTCGGAGCAGGAACAGATGGAATTCGCGAAAGAGCTGATCCAGCGCGCCAGGGACGCTGGATTTATCAAGGAAGAAAAGACGGAGGGCGAGTGATGAAACGCAGGATCCTGTTTACAGTGCTTGCGGTGGTACTCGTGGCGGCCCTCGCGTCGCCGCTTGCGGCCGGAAAGCGCAAGCACCCGAGCAAGCTTAAGTACCCCCCCATCGAGATAACGTCGCCCGAGGTGATCGGCATCGCCTTCACCCTGCTTATGGGTGAGATATACATGGGCGACTACAAGGCGATGTTCCGTTACATCGACATGAT
>DAOVNN010000066.1 GCA_030630165.1 Candidatus Krumholzibacteriota bacterium | reverse complement strand
TCGGCAGCTGAGACCACGACGATCGCTCCGTCCATCTGAGCCGCTCCGGTGATCATGTTCTTGATGTAATCAGCGTGCCCCGGACAGTCCACGTGCGCGTAGTGCCTGTTCTCGGTCTCGTACTCCACGTGCGCAGTCGCGATCGTGATACCACGCTCGCGCTCTTCGGGCGCCTTGTCGATCTCGTCAAACGGCACGAAGGTGGCCATACCCTTGCTGGCCAGATGCTTCGTTATCGCCGCCGTCAGCGTCGTCTTGCCGTGATCAACGTGCCCGATCGTCCCTACGTTCACGTGCGGCTTCGTGCGTTCAAACTTCTCCTTGGCCATCCGGCTTCCTCCTTCTAGGGCCTCGCTCCGGCATCAGGCCGGGCAGGCTTTCACGATACTCTCTCAGGCCAGGCCTCTGACCCTGCCCTGTAGCTGCGCGACCATATCTCCGGGCACCTTGTCATAATGTGAGAACTGCATACTGTAAATCGCCCGTCCCTGCGTCAGCGAACGCAGAGCTGTCGCGTAACCGAACATGTCCGAAAGGGGCGCCCTCGCCGATATCACCTGCGTATCGCCGCGCTGCGACATCCCTTCGACTTTACCTCTACGCATATTAAGATCGCTCATGACGTCTCCGACGTAATCCATCGGCAGGACCACTTCGACATCCATTACCGGCTCGAGAAGAACCGGTCCGGCCTTCCTCACTCCATCGTTGAAGGCCATACTGCCTGCGACGCGGAAGGCCAGCTCGCTCGAATCGACCTCGTGCGACGAGCCGTCGATCAGAGTGATCTTCACATCGACCATCGGACAGCCGTTAACGGGTCCGCTCGCCAGGGACTGGCGGATACCATCCTCGACGTACGGCACGTACTGCTTGGGGACCGCTGCCCCGCGCATCCTCGTCTCGAACTCAAAGCCTCCACCCGGATTCGGCTCGATCTCGATGATCACATGCCCGTACTGGCCCCTTCCGCCGCTCTGGCGGACGAACCGTCCCTCGCTGCGGGTCTGCTTCGTAATCGTTTCCTTGAAGGCGACCATCGGACGCCCGACATTCGCGTGGACGCTGAACTCCCTGAGCATCCTGTCGACCAGGATCTCGAGGTGAAGCTCGCCCATACCCGATATCAGTGTCTGGCCCGTGTCCTCGTCGACTTTCACGACAAATGTAGGATCCTCGTTGCTCAACCTTCCCAGCGCATCTGAAAGCTTCAGCTCATCGGCCTTCGTCTTCGGCTCAATCGCCACAGAGATGACCGGCTCCGGGAAATCCATCATTTCCAGCTGGAGCGGGTGCTTCAAGTCGCAGAGTGTGTCACCCGTCGCCGAATGCTTCAGGCCCACGACCGCGACGATGTCACCGGCCGAGACCTCGGTCAGCTCGTCACGCTTGTTGGCGTGCATGAGAAGCACGCGGCCGAAACGTTCCTTCTTCTTGTTCGTCGCGTTCACGATATGCGTTCCCGCCTTGACCGTTCCGCTGTAGACCCTCATGTAGTGAAGCAGGCCGACGTAGGGGTCCGTCATCACCTTGAACACGAGAGCGGCGAAAGGCGCCTCCGGATCGGCCGCCCTTTCCTCCTCGTTCTTCGTAAACGGGTTCACGCCCTTTACCGGCGGAATATCCATCGGGTTGGGAAGAAGGTCGACGACAGCATTAAGAAGATGCTGTACACCCTTGTTCTTGAATGCTGAGCCGCAGAGGACCGGGACGACCTTCGCGTCCAGGACTGCCTTGCGCAGCGCTTTTCTTATAGTTTCTTCACTCACCTCGGCTCCGTCGAGGACGTGGTGAACGATTTCTTCGTCATAATCAGCGAGAGATTCGAGAAGCTCTTCTCTTGCCATCTCACACGAGACCAGCAGGTCCTCCGGGATGACGCTCTCTTTGTATGTGGCACCGAAATCCTCGGTATCGTATGTGTAGGCCTTCATGCTGATCAGGTCGGCGATCCCGGTGAAATCCTCGCCCTCTCCGATAGGGAGCTGGATGGGCATCGCGTTGGCCTTGAGCTTCGTGCGCATCATCTCGACGACATTGAGAAAATCAGAACCTACGCGATCCATCTTGTTGACGAAGGCGAGACGCGGAATATTGTATTTGTCCGCCTGGCGCCACACCGTCTCTGACTGGGGCTCGACCCCGCCGACAGCGCAGAAGATCGCGACAACGCCGTCGAGCACCCGCAGGCTCCTCTCGACTTCAACGGTGAAGTCGACGTGCCCCGGAGTGTCTATGATATTTATCCGGTGATCTTTCCATTCACATGTCGTAGCGGCCGAAGTGATAGTGATACCTCTCTCGCGCTCCTGATCCATCCAGTCCATCACAGCGCTGCCCTCATGCACCTCGCCCATACGGTGGACCTTGCCCGTATAGAACAGGATCCTTTCCGTCACGGTAGTCTTCCCCGCGTCGATATGCGCGGCGATACCGATATTACGAGTCTTGTCTAGAGGGTAATCTCTTGACATCGAACTTTCTCCGTCACCGGACCCAAATCGCCCGGCAGGCCGGCAAAAGCCCGACTGGGATCAGAGGGTCATACGGCGGTTAATGCTGCTAAAGCAAAGCTGCCTGTAAACCATTAATTCTTTCCCTCGCTTCCCGCCGGTTCCTCCAATTGCAACTCGAAGGCTTCGGCAGGGATTCCACCCATCATCCCGTATATAAAAGCATCCCGAACCAGCAGTAGCCGGGGATGCTGTCTACCACCTGTAATGCGCGAAGGCCTTGTTGGCCTCTGCCATCCGATGCGTGTCCTCGCGCTTCTTGACCGACGGGCCCTCTTTGTTGTAGGCGTTGAGCAGCTCAGATGAGAGCTTCTGCGCCATCTTTCTCTCGGGCCTGGCTTTGGCAAAGCCGATGATCCATCGCATCGCCAGCGCGAGCCTGCGACTGGGACGGACCTCGATCGGAACCTGATATGTTGCCCCGCCGACTCGCCTCGAGGTTACCTCGAGTGTCGGCTTGACATTCTCAATCGCCTTTTTGAGGACATCGACACCACTCTGGCCTGTCTTCTCCTCGATTATATCTATAGCGTCGTATACGATGCGTTCGGCTGTGCTCTTCTTGCCCCTGCGCATCAGATAGTTTATGAAACGAGCCAGAAGGACGTCGCCGTACTTCGGATCAGGTGTTATATCTCTTTTTACTACTTCCCGTCTGCGAGGCATTACGGTTGCTCCTTCTTGGGACTAGGCCTTCTTGGGCCTCTTGACGCCGTACTTCGAACGGCGGTTCGTACGGCCATCGACACCGCTCGTGTCGAGAGTACCGCGGACTATATGATATCTGACGCCGGGGAGATCCTTTACCCTGCCTCCCCTGACGAGTACAATCGAGTGCTCCTGGAGATTGTGTCCCTCTCCGGGAATGTATGCGGTGACCTCGAAACCGTTCACAAGTCTCACCCTGGCGACCTTACGGATGGCCGAGTTCGGCTTTTTCGGTGTCGAAGTATACACCCTCGTGCAGACTCCCCGCTTCTGGGGGCAGGCCTGCAGCGCCGGCGCGCTTGTCTTCTTTGTCTGGGCTTTTCTGCCCTTTCGCACTAACTGATTGATAGTAGGCACGTTATACCTTTTCTCCTGCTCTCGCTCTATTGTCGATTATTTTAATCACCGACAGGCGAATCATTGCGCAGATGAGCAATCTAACATCCCGTTATGTCCCTGTCAAGAAATAAATTTAGTCGAATCCGGAGTATGTCCCGGACTTCCCTCAGGAAGCCTCACCCCGCATCTCGTCGATCAGCCCGGCAATCTCCTCTTCGGGGAATTCTCTCCCGAGAAGCTCTTTCTCGCTGACCTCTTCTTCGATCTCTATATCGTTGTATCTGGCCAGGCCCGTTCCGGCCGGCACGAGGTGTCCCATCACGACGTTCTCTTTCAGGCCCCTGAGATAATCTGTCTTGCCCTGGACGGCCGCGGCGGTAAGCACGCGGGTCGTCTCCTGGAAGCTCGCCGCGGAGATGAAGCTCTCCGTATTGAGGCTCGCCTTTGTGATACCGAGCAGCAGGGGCTTGAAGGTGGCCGGGTTGCCGCCATCGGCCAGCGCTGTCTCGTTTTCCTCCCGGAACTCGCCCTTGCTGACGATGTCTCCCTCGAGGAACCTCGTATCGCCGCTGTCCTCGACAACGACCTTCTGGAGCATCTGGCGCACGATGACCTCGACATGCTTGTCATTGATCGCCACGCCCTGCAACCTGTAGACCTCCTGGATCTCGTTCACGAGGTAGTTCTGGGCCGCGTTGACGCCTTTGATGCTGAGGATGTCGAACGGGTTGACCGGTCCCTCGGTGAGGTTGTCCCCCGCCTCGATATGGTCACCCTCGTAGACACTGAGATGCTTTCCCTGCGGGACGAGGTAACTGCTCTTGTCGCCGCTCTCGTTGACTACGATGATCTTGCGCATACCCTTTGTCACGGCGCCGAACTCGACGATACCGTCGATCTCGGAGACGACCGCGGCCTCTTTCGGCTTGCGGACCTCGAAGAGCTCCGCGACCCTCGGCAGACCGCCGGTGATATCGCGCGTCTTCGTGATCTCCTTGGGGATACGGCAGATGATGTCGCCCCCCCGGACCTCATCACCGTCATGCTGCGAAAGATGCGCTCCTGTCGGAATGATGAAATTACCGACCGTCTTGCCCTTCTTGTCAACGATCTCGATGTGCGGATGGCGCTTCTTGTCGCGATCGTCGATGATCACCATCTGTCGGAGGCCTGTCTTGTCATCAAGCTTCTCCTTCAGGGTGACACCTTCCTTGATACCGACGTATTTGAGCTTTCCGGCCTTGTCCGTGATGATGAAGTCGGAGTACGGATCCCATTCGTAGACGATCTTTCCCTTCTCGACCACGTCACCCGGAACAACGCTCAGGTTGGCACCGTAAGGTATCCCGAAACGGGCCCTCACGCGCTCCGTCTCGGCGTCGCGGATGATGATCTCGCCCTTGCGGCTGATGGCGATCTGATTCCCGTCACGATTCTTGACGAGTTTGATATTGCTCAACTCGACCACTCCGGGGTGGTTCGTAGTCTTCTGCGTATGCTCTGCAATACGGCTTGCCGTGCCGCCGACGTGGAAGGTACGCAGGGTCAGCTGCGTGCCCGGTTCCCCGATCGACTGTGCGGCGATGACGCCCACGGCCTCACCGATGTTGACCTCGCCGTGGGTCGCGAGGTTACGCCCGTAACAGTTGGCGCAGACACCGCGACGGGACTCGCAGGTGAGCACCGAGCGGATCTTGACATGCTCGACACCGCGCTCTTCGATCTCAAGTGAGAGTTCTTCGTCGATCTGCGAGTTTGCCGGCACGATGACCTCCCCCGAATGGGGATCCATGATGTCGTCAACAGCATAGCGGCCGAGAATTCGGTCGGACAGGGACTCAATGACTTCCTCTCCCTCTTTAAGGGCGGAGGTGTTGACTCCCATGATCGTCCCGCAGTCCTGCTCGGTGATGATGACGTCCTGCGCCACATCGACGAGACGTCTCGTCAGGTAACCGGCATCGGCTGTCTTGAGCGCCGTATCGGCCAGTCCTTTTCGCGCGCCGTGAGTCGAGATGAAGTACTGGAGTACCGTCAGGCCCTCCTTGAAGTTCGCCGTGATAGGCATCTCGATGATCTCGCCGATGCCTCCGGTAATCCTCTTCTGGGGCTTGGCCATCAGCCCTCGCATACCTGCGAGCTGCCTGATCTGGTCCCTGCTGCCTCTCGATCCGGAGTTCGCCATCATGTAGATGGGGTTGAACCCCGCCCGGTCGCGGCTCAGCGCCTCGCCCATCGCGTCTGCGACATCGTTCGAGGCATGTGTCCAGGTATCGATGATCTTGTTGTATCGCTCGCCGTCAGTGATGACGCCGTTCTTGTACTGCTTGTGGATCTTGGCGATCGCCTTGTTCGCCTTGGCGATCAGAGCCGGCTTCTCCTCGGGTATGACGATATCGTCGATCCCGAAGGTGATCCCGCCGATAGTGGCGTAACTGAAGCCGATATCCTTGAGCTGCTCGAGGAACTGGACCGTCCTCGAGTTGCCCAGCTTCTTGTAGCAGGTTATGATGAGATTCCCGATGTTCTTCTTGTCGAGAATATCGTTCATGTACCCGATCTCGTCGGGAACGATCTGGTTGAGAATGACGCGTCCGCCCGTAGTCGATACGAGCTCTCCGTCCATCTTGACCCTGATCTTGGCATGTATGTCGACAACGCCGCCGGTGACCGCGCTGATCGCGTCTTCGCAGTTGAAGAACGACTTTCCCTCGCCCTTCGCGTCGGCCTTGGCCATCGTAATGAAGTAGAGGCCAAGTACCATATCCTGCGAAGGAGATGCAAGCGGTGCGCCGTTGGCCGGCGAGAGTATGTTGTTCGATGAAAGCATCAGCGTACGCGCCTCGAGCTGCGCCTCGTAGGAGAGAGGCACGTGTACGGCCATCTGGTCGCCGTCGAAGTCTGCGTTGAACGCCGCGCATACGAGCGGATGGATCTGTATCGCCTTACCCTCGATCAGGAGGGGCTGGAAGGCCTGGATCCCGAGCCGGTGAAGAGTCGGAGCCCTGTTGAGGAACACGGGGTGATCGGTGATGATCTCCTCGAGGATGTCCCATACCTCCGGCCTCTCACGCTCGACGAGCTTCTTGGCGCTCTTGACCGTCTGAACGTAGCCCTTCTCCTCAAGCTTCCTGATGATGAACGGCTTGAACAGCTCGAGCGCCATCGACTTGGGAAGCCCGCACTGGCCGATCTCGAGCTCGGGACCTACTACAATGACCGAACGGCCCGAGTAGTCGACCCTCTTGCCGAGAAGGTTCTGGCGGAAACGGCCCTGCTTGCCCTTGAGCATATCGCTGAGCGACTTGAGCGGTCTGTTTCCCTGCCCGCGCACAGCGCGTGAACGTCGGCTGTTGTCGAACAGCGCGTCGACCGCTTCCTGCAGCATCCTCTTCTCGTTTCTGAGGATCACCTCGGGAGCGCGTATCTCTATGAGTTTCTTGAGTCTGTTGTTCCTGTTGATCACACGCCTGTAGAGATCATTGAGATCGGAGGTGGCGAAACGTCCGCCTTCCAGAGGAACGAGCGGACGCAGATCGGGAGGAAGCACCGGGATGACATCGAGTATCATCCATTCCGCCCTGTTCTGGCTCTGCCTGAACGCCTCGACGACACGAAGCCTCTTGAGAACGTCCTTCTTGCGCTGGACCGAGGTCTCCACCTTGGACTGCGCGCGGAGATTGATCGACTCCTCTTCAATGTTAATTTGTGCCAGAAGCTCGTGGATGGCGGATCCCCCCATCATCGCGGTGAATTCCGAGCCCTGGTCGAGAAGGTCGTTGTATGTATCGTCGTCGATGAGCTCCTTGTACTTGAGCTCGGTGTTGCCCGGATCGATAACGACATGCGATTCGTAGTAAAGGATCCTCTCGAGATTGCGCACCGACATGTCGAGCATATATCCGATCCTGCTCGGAACGCCTTTGAGGAACCATATATGTGCTACCGGCACGGCGAGCTCGATGTGTCCGAGCCTCTCGCGTCTCACGCGTGAGTGGGTCACCTCGACTCCGCACCTGTAACAGATCACGCCGCGGTAGCGGATCCGTTTGTACTTTCCGCAGGCGCACTCCCAGTCCTTGACCGGCCCGAAGATCCTCTCACAGAAGAGGCCGTCCTTCTCGGGCTTGAAAGACCGGTAGTTGATCGTCTCCGGTTTGACTACCTCACCGAAACTCCACGACCGCACCACCTCCGGGGAGGCGAGTTGAATGCGCATCGACTTGATGTCGGTGGGCTTTTTACGATCCTTGTCCATAAAGGTGGTATACAACGGATACCTCCGTATCTCTATTGATCCTTATCGAGATGCACGTCAAGGCAAAGGCTCTGAAGCTCTTTTATAAGTACGTTGAACGCCTCGGGGAGACCCGGGTCGGGGGCATTCTCACCCTTGACGATCGCTTCGTATATCCTGCTCCGTCCCATCACGTCGTCCGACTTGACGGTGAGAAGCTCCTGGAGGCAGAACGCGGCGCCGTACGCCTCGAGCGCCCAGACCTCCATCTCGCCGAATCGCTGGCCGCCGAACTGGGCCTTTCCGCCGAGCGGCTGCTGCGAAACGAGAGAGTAAGGGCCGATCGACCTTGCATGTATCTTGTCGTCGACCAGATGGGAAAGCTTGAGTATGTAGACATAGCCTACGGTGATCTCGTCCGCGAACGAATCCCCTGTAACGCCGTCGTAAAGGGTCGTCTTGCCCGACTGGGGGAGGCCCGCGTCGGACAGCGCCGCCTTGATATCATCGATCGTCGCGCCGTTGAAGACCGGCGTCGCGACCCTGTAGCCCTTCTCCCAGGCGGCCCAGCCGAGATGTGTCTCGAGGATCTGGCCGACGTTCATTCGGCTCGGAACCCCGAGAGGGTTGAGGATGATGTCAACGGGGGTTCCGTCGGCAAGTCTCGGCATATCCTCTATCGGGACGATTCTGGAGACGACGCCCTTGTTTCCGTGGCGTCCGGCCATCTTGTCGCCGACCGAGACCTTGCGCTTCCGGGCGATGTAGACCTTCACCAGCTTGCTTACGCCTGGAGGAAGCTCGTCGCCGCGCATTACGCGCTCGATCTCCTTCTCGTACTTGCTCTCTATGCCGTCGATAGCCCTGGCGGCTGACTCCATCAGAGACTGTATCTTCCCGTCCACCTCCTGGTTCTTCACTATCGGAAGACCCCAGTGGAGATGGTCGACCTCGATCGACTCGAGAAGCTTCTCGGTGATCTTGCGTCCGGCCTTGGCCTGTATCTCGCCCGTTTCGGAATGGATGAGTTTTTCGGTCGTCTGTCCGACCATCAGCATCGCCAGACGCTCGCGCCTCTTGTCCTTGACATGCCCGATCTCCTGATCGCGCTGGCGCTCGAGATCGACGACCTTCTTCTTCTCGTGCGACTTGGCGCGGTCGTCCCGCTCCTTGCGCGAGAAGAGCTTGATGTCGACGATGATCCCGTCCATACCCGGAGGGGCCTTGAGCGAGGCGTCGCGGACGTCTCCGGCTTTCTCGCCGAAGATCGCCTTGAGGAGGCGCTCCTCGGGAGTCAACTCGGTCTCGCCCTTGGGTGTCACCTTTCCTACGAGGATATCGCCCGCTTTGACGTGGGCGCCTACGCGGATGATACCGTCTTCATCGAGGTTTCCGAGCATTTCCTCGCTGACGTTCGGGATCTCTCGCGTGATCTCCTCCATGCCCGCCTTCGTGTCGCGGACCTGGGTCTCGAACTCCTCGATGTGTATCGACGTGTAGACGTCGCCGGTGACGAGACGCTCGCTGAGTATTATAGCGTCCTCGAAGTTGTATCCGCGCCACGGCATGAACGCGACGAGTATGTTCCTGCCCAGAGCCAGTTCACCGTCTTCGGTCGCGGAAGAATCAGCGATCACGTCGCCCTTCTTCACTTTCTGACCGACCTCTACGAGAGGCTTCTGGTTTACGCAGGTATCCTGATTGGAGCGCTGATACTTGATCAGCCTGTACTCGTCGACGCCGCCGAAGCCGGAGAAATCGTCGAGGTTCTCTTCTTCTTTTTTCGATCCGTAACTTATCATGATGCGGTCGGCTTCAACGCTTTCGATCTTGCCCGACCTGCGAGCGATCTCGAGCACGCCTGAGTCGTAAGCAACCTTGCCCTCGAGCCCCGTTCCGACCAGGGGCGCCTCGGCCTTCAGAAGCGGCACCGCCTGGCGCTGCATGTTGCAGCCCATCAGGGCCCTGTTCGCATCATCATGCTCGAGGAACGGGATAAGGGAAGCCGCCGCGCTCACCAGCTGGGTAGGGGAGACGTCCATGTAGTCGATTTCTTTCGGATCGACTACAACAAACTCCCCGCCGTAACGTGCCATAACGGTGGAATTGAGGAACTTGCCTTTAGCATCTATAGGCGCGTTGGCATGCGCGATGACTGCCTTGTCCTCGAGATCCGCGGACAGCATATCGGTCTCGGTGGTGGCGATCCCCTTCTTCACCCGGCGATAGGGCGTCTCGAGAAAACCGAACTCGTTGACCCTGGCATATGTAGCCAGCGATGTGATCAGTCCGATGTTCGGGCCTTCCGGCGTCTCGATCGGGCACATACGACCGTAATGTGTGAAGTGAACGTCACGCACCTCGAAGCCGGCACGCTCTCTCGTGAGCCCGCCGGGGCCGAGAGCGCTTAGCCGGCGCTTGTGCGTCAGCTCCGCCAGCGGATTGGTCTGGTCCATGAACTGCGAGAGCTGGCTGCTGCCGAAGAACGACTGCACAACCGCGCTGATCGTCCTGGCGTTTACCAGATCGTAGGGAGTGGGATTGTCCGACTCCTGGATCGTCATCCTTTCCCTTATGATCCGCGCCATCCTCGCGAGCCCGACGGAGAACTGGTTGGCGAGAAGCTCGCCCACCGAACGCACCCTCCTGTTGCCCAGGTGGTCGATGTCGTCGACGGACCCGTCGGTCTCCTTGATGTCGATCAGATTGGCCACAACGGCGAGAAAATCCTTCTCGGTAAGAGTCGTCGTATCGAGCGACTCTTCGATACCGAGGCGCCTGTTTATCTTGTGGCGGCCGACCTTGGCGAGGTTGTACCTCTTCGGGTTGAAGAAGAGCCTGTCGAGCAGCGACTTCGCCGTCTCGA
>DAOVNN010000362.1 GCA_030630165.1 Candidatus Krumholzibacteriota bacterium | reverse complement strand
GGCTGCCAGAGATCAGGAAATCTCCGAGCCTCGTCGATGTAGCGAAGCATTACGACACGGAAAGGCTCAACGTAAAGCCGCAGTGGACCGACCTCATAGAATAAACGTCCGAGGGCGCATCCTCCCCCTGGCTGTGCTGTCGGTGATATCGGTCGCTGGTATCATTGCTTTCTACAGGATTACCGGCGGCAGGGAAATTGCCGACGATGCCAGGATGCTGAGCCGCATGGTCTTCCAACCTTTCGTCCTGTGGGGAGACTACGGGGCCGCCGGGTTCAGCGACTCCTGGGGATCTTTCCCCCCGCTGCTTCCATTCCTGTTCGGACTGCTGACCAGGCCGTGGTTCGAGTTGTTTCCCGATTTCGCCGCGTTGCGAATCGGCGTACTTACCTGGAACGTTGTCATGTTCATGATCCTCGCTCGCTTCACGGGCCGGACGCTGGGCCTCGAGGAGAAAAGCGTGAGGCTCATCCTCTGGGTGTTCGT
This sequence comes from Candidatus Krumholzibacteriota bacterium, assembly GCA_030630165.1. Taxonomy (GTDB): domain Bacteria; phylum Krumholzibacteriota; class Krumholzibacteriia; order Krumholzibacteriales; family Krumholzibacteriaceae; genus JAUWCL01. Next base: position 2,221 of record DAOVNN010000362.1, on the reverse strand, counting down.
CCTGCTGCCCTCGGTCATTCTCGCGATCGTGTTCATCCCCCAGGAGGAGATCTATGTCGCTATTTTTGCCATAGCCCTGTTCGCTGCCGGAATCAGGGGGCGATGGGGCATGATAACTGTCCTGCTCCTTCTGACTGCGCTTGCCGGCAAGTACTTCCTGCTCGTCCTGATCGTTCCGCTGGCTTTCGCCTCCGGTCGCCCGAAGAAAAACATCCTGCTGTGGGGAGGCCTTTCCGCCGCCGTGCTCGGGATATATGTCCTGTATCACTACCTCGCTTTCGGTCTCAGACCGATCCTCGGTCATGTGGTTCCGTACAATTCCTCGCTCTCCGTCTGGGGACTGTTATGGAACATCGGGTTGCAGCTCGAGCCCGCCACGGTCAAGGTGGTATCACTTCCCATCCTGCTTGCGGCCGTCCTGTTCGCCGGAGCGTTTGCGAACCGGAAGGGGCTCCCTCTGCCCCATTCCTTCGCCGTCACGCTCTACATCACGCTTGCTCTGCTGTCGATCACCTTTCCCGCGTATATCCTCTGGAATATCCCCTTTGTTCTCATCTGCGCGGCGATGACCCGTGATATGCGGACACGGGCGATAATGATCGCCGGGGCCTTTGTCTGGGGGGCAGGTGAGTTCGGGGCGAACTTCTGCAGGGGCGTCGAACTGGCCTTGTCTACAGAGAGGGGTCAGGGAAAGACGGAATTGGCGCTCGCGGCCCAGCGTGTCTTCGGCGAGGATTTCCCCTGGCACTCCTTTCACGTCGCCTGCCTGGTGATCGTGCTGGTAAGCGGAGCGGTCACGGCATCGCTGATCTGGAGGGACGGCATCAGGCTGTCAAGGCAGGATCACAGTCAGTCGCGCCTGAACAGGGCCACCGACTCCACGTGATACGTTCCAGGGAACATGTCGATGAGGTGTATCTGGGAAGGTGTGTATTTTGCCTCGACGAGTCTTGCCGCGTCACGGGCGAATGTCGGCGCGTCGCATGAGATCATGATGATCGCGCGCGGGCGCAGCTTGATGATCGATTTCAGGACGGCAGCCGGTATCCCCGACCTCGGCGGGTCGGTCAGGACGAGATCGGTCTTTCCGATTCGGGAGAATCCCCTCTCGGCCATCTCCCTGATAAATTTGACGTTGACTATCTTGTTCAGCCTGGCGGCGGCGACGGCATTCTTGTGGGCCTGCCGCTGGACCTCTATCCCGACTACATCTATCGCCCGCCGGGCCATGGGTAGTGTGAAGAATCCCACGCCGCAGTAGAGATCGAGAAACTTGTCCGCCGTTTCCGTCGGCAGGGAGACGACCAGTTTCATCAGCGAGTCATTGAGATAGCGGTTGATCTGGAAGAACGCCTCGGGATAGACGGGGAAGCTGAAATCGCCGGCCTTCATGAGGATGTCGGGCGGGCTGATCACTCCCTCCACCCCCCAGAAATGGATCGCCCCGAAGCTGTCCAGCCTCGCCTTTACTTTTGTGCCGGGCGTCAGGGCTTCGGGCGTCAGAGCTGATATCGCTTCCCGCATCTCTGGCGGAAGGAGAAGGCATCCATGTTCGGGGAAGGGCACGATCTCGTTCGATTCCCTCCTCGAGAATCCCGTCTCCCCGCCCGATCCGACCTTGAACAGGGCATGATTCCGGTACCCGAAGCGCTCCGGGCATGGGGTGTATGATACGATCTCGGTATCGATGCCTCCTATGCGACGCAGGGTGGAGAGGAATGTCTCCTTCTTGACCCTCGTCTCCTCCTCGTAATCGAGATGCAGGAGATGGCACCCTCCGCACCGGCCGAAAGCGTGGCATTGCGCCTCCCGCCTTGCGGGAGAGGGCTCGACGATCCCCGTGATCTCCCCGAAGAGGCATTTCTTCTTTTTCTTCGTGACGGTGAACTCGACCGTGTCTCCGGCCGCGGCGTAAGGCAGGAAGAGGGTCATGTCCTCGAAGTGGGCCAGTCCCATCCCCCCGTATACGATCTTCTCGATCCGAGTTCTACCTGTTTTTCCTTCCATCCGGCTGACTATATGTCAGCAGTCCCGCGAAATCTACACTTTACCGTCCGGCTCCCGGCGCATATTATTCTCCAATACGCCTGCCGGCGTGCGGCGCCACTGCAGCGGGAGATCGATTTGCGAATCGGAATGGTGCTCCAGACGACGATCCCTCCACACGATATCCGTGTGGAAAAGGAAGCGGGGACCCTCATCCGGGAGGGGTACGAAATCC
>DAOVNN010000110.1 GCA_030630165.1 Candidatus Krumholzibacteriota bacterium | reverse complement strand
GTCCGGCATGTTACCGGAATTCATAGTAAGCATCGATCTTGGATCGGATAGGACTTCTGTTCTCGTCGGCGAGGTCGTGTCAGGAGGCGCCTTCAGGATCATTGGCGCGGCTTCGCGACCCTCATCGGGGATCAGGAAAGGCGCCGTAGTCGATATGGAAGAGGCGGCCGAGTGCGTACGCGAAACGGCCGATCACGCGGGCCGAATGGCAGGCGTCGAGATCGACTGCATCTGCGTCGGCATCAGCGCACCTCACATAAGAAGCTTCAACAGCAGGGGCATGATCTCCGTTCCGAGGGAGCGAAGAGAGATAACCGAGGTCGATGTGGAGCACGTTAACCGGACGGCCTGCAATATCACCCTGCCTTCCGAGATGGAGATCCTGCATTCGATACCCCAGGATTATGTCGTCGACGCGCACAGGGGTATCAGCGATCCGGTCGGGATGACTGCCTCGAGGCTCGGAACCGAGATCCATCTGGTTTCAGTGCAGGCCGTACATGTTGAGAACACGGTAAAGGTGATAGAGAAGGCTGGATTCGAGGTCGTCAACGTCGTCTTCAATCCGATCGCTGCTGCTCATGCCTTACTTCTCGAGGAAGAAATGGAGGCCGGGTGCCTGTTGATAGACATGGGAGCATGCGTAAGCTCTTTCGCCCTGTACGGAGGAGGCAGCATCCGTTCGAGCGGAGTGCTCGGGGCCGGCGGAGATAACGTCACGAACGATCTCGCTGTCGGGCTGAGGATCCCGAAGGGTACGGCCGAGGAGGTAAAACTTCGCTGGGGACTGGCCCTTGCGTCGATGGCAACTGACGACGAGGTATTCACAGTGCCGGGAGCGGGCAGTGGAGAAGGGGAGATAAGAAGACAGATAATCGCTGCGATCATGGAACCGAGATGCGAGGAGATCTTCAGCATGATCAAGTCAGTGGTATCGAACGATCCGCATTTCCGTGCGGCCGGCAGTACGGTCGTTCTGACAGGAGGCGGATCGAAGATAGATGGACTCGAGGGCGTCGCTCAGCAGGTCTTCGAAAGGCCCGTGCGAACAGGACGTCCGCATAGTCTCGGCGGTCTCTCCGAGGTCGTCTCAAACGAGAGCTGGAGCGCGGCGGTAGGTCTTCTTCTCTTCGAGAAGGACCGGCTGGAGCGTGAAGAACAGCTGATCCGGGGCCGCGGGCGCTTCGGAATGATGATAGGGAATCTGAAAAGACTAGCTGGTATGTTCTAACTTGAAAAGGGGGCAGGACATGAGGTTTGAATTCGATGACTTCGGTGAGCTGGCCGCTCTGAAGGTCATCGGCGTCGGCGGTGCCGGAGGCAATGCCGTAAACCGTATGATCGCAGCCGGTCTTCAGGGAGTCGAGTTCGTCTCCGTGAATACCGATGCACAGGTGCTGGAGCTGTCGCAGGCTCACAAAAAGATCCAGATCGGCGGCAGACTCACAAAGGGACTCGGCTCGGGAGGCAATCCCGATGTGGGAAGAAAGGCGATCGAGGAGGATATCGACCTGATCCGGGAGACGCTCGATGGCGCCGACATGGTATTTGTCACCGCCGGAATGGGCGGTGGAACGGGTACGGGAGCGAGCCCGACCGTGGCTCGTACGGCCCGTGAACTCGGTGCCCTCACAGTGGGCATCATTACAAGGCCCTTCTCCTTCGAGGGAAAGCGCAGAGAGAACCAGGCGCTCGCGGGGCTCGAGGAACTCAAGAGGGAAGTCGACACTCTGATCGTGATCCAGAACGACAGGCTCCTCTCGCTTGTCGGAGCCGATACTCCGCTCTCCGAAGCATTCGAGAAAGCGGACGGCATCCTTCACCACGCTACGAAGGGGATATCCGACCTCATCATGATCCCGGGGCTCATTAATCTTGACTTCGCCGACGTCCGTTCTATCATGAGCGGAATGGGCGATGCATTGATGGGCACCGGAGTGGCCGAGGGCGAGAACAGGGCGGTCGAGTCGGCCCGTATGGCGCTGAGCAGCCCGCTCCTCGACGATATCTCGATCCGCGGAGCCAAGGGTGTGCTTGTCAACATCACCGGCGACGAGAAGATGACGCTCCACGAGGTCTCGCAGGCTACCGCCATAATCAGCGAAGAGGCGGGAGAGGACGCGAATGTGATCTTCGGAGCTGTTGTGAACACCGAGAATACAGACTCGATGCATGTGACAGTCATCGCTACAGGGTTCGAGCGTTCCGAGCGTGAGATCTATCCCGATTTCGAGATGAGGGATCACGTTCCGGAGAAGACAGCGCAGCCTGTCGTCCGGCCCATGGTGCAGCCGGTGGCTTCGGCTCCCGTCATGGAACCTGTGACGGTAGAATCGACAGTCTTCACAGCCTGTGAAGCGACGCCGGAGAGGATCGAAAGGCCCGAGAGGGATTACGTGTCGAGCCACGTCACGACAGTACCGCCTGAGCAGAACCTCGACATACCGACGTTCCTGCGCAAGCAGCTCGACTGAAGGATTTTGGCGGGAGGGCGATTTGTCGTTCTGGGGAAGAATATTCGGAGTGGAGAAGAACCCCGAGTACGAGCTCGGCATCAGGTTCTTTAACGAGGGCAGGTACGAGGAGGCCGTCGAGGCGCTTGAGAAGGCTATCGGGTCTCTTGGCCCCGGCGATCCGACTTATGCCCTCGGTATGTTCTATGCCGCCGAATCACATGTACACCTCGGAACGGCCCGTTTCCACGAGGGCGATCTCGAGACGGCGTTCGAGCATTTCTCGGTCGCTGTCAAAGAGAATCCGACCTATCCCGACCTCTACTACCGTATGGGTGTGATTCATCATCAACGCGGAGAACTCGACGAGTCGCTGGAGATGCTCGGCAGGGCGATCGGTCTCAACGAGAGTTATTTCGAAGCGGTCTGTTTTCTCGGGATAGTGCTGCATGAGAAGGGAAGAACTGAAGATGCCGACACCGTTTTCAAGCGAGCTCTCGAACTCGGCGCAGATAATCCCGGTCCCATCAGCAAGTTTCTCAGCGATCATATTGCCGGAAGGTCGACAGAGATCCCCCCGCTGGCCAGACTCAGGGAGATCATGTATACCGATACTGATTTCGATTCCCTGATGCGGGAGGGTGTGGAGTCGTACAATACCGGCCATTACGAGAGGGCCATCGAACTGTTCAACGAAGCGGCAGGGCTCCATCCCGATTACGCCGACGTTCGTTTCAAACTCGGTCTCTCCATGCTCCGGCATGGAAACCACGAAGAGGCCAGGGCCCAGCTTCTCGAATCGTTGAGGATCAATGATCACTATACGGAGGCCCGCTTCTACCTGGGAGTCTCGTATCTCGATGAGAAGCTCTACAGGGAAGCACTGCCCCACTTCAAGCGGGCCGTCCTGGAAAAACCGGGATATGCCGATCTCCAGTGCTATCTCGGCTCCACCTACTTCTATCTCGGTGAGCTGAAGAAGGCGCGCGCGGTTCTCGACCAGGCCCTCGAGCTTTCCCCCGGCTACCCGAAGGCCCGATATTATTACGGACTGCTGCTCTATGCACTGGGAGAGAAGAAGGACGCGGTGGAATATCTCTCCGGAGGGATTCCCGAGATTGAAAGACCAGGCGCCGCGAACATCAACCTCGCGCTGGTCTATCTCAAGGAGGGAAACCTTGAAGAGGCCATGGTCGTGCTCAAGGAAGTTCTCGCGGCGGGCGGTGAAAGTGCCGATGTCCTCTATTTTCTCGGCGAGGTCTACATGAGGATGAGCCGTTTCGATGAGGCCGAGGAACTCTTCGGGCGGGCCCTCGATATCAACCCCTCATTTCTCCGGGCGCGCGAGAAGCTCGCCGTGCTGCTTGTCCGCAGGGAGGATTATAAGGGTGCGGAGGAAATACTGGGAAATAACGGCGATGACTTTGCCGATGTATTCAAGATCATGGGTGACATCAAGTACTTCCGCGGCGAACTTGACGCCGCCGAGGTCCTCTACCGCAAAAGCCTCGACATAAACTCCGAATATAGCGAGGCGGTGATCTCGCTCGCTCTGACACTGCGCAAGAAGGGCCGTGAGGAGGAGGCGGAGAAACTGCTCGAAAAGCTGCTCGAGATCGAGCCTGAGAACGTCCTGGCCCGCAACCTTGTCGGACGCGGGCCGCTGGACCTGGAGTCATGACCGATTCCCGGAAATACACCGGTGAAAGATTTCTGCAGAACTATCCCGGGCCCGGGGCGGGCGCGCCTCTGGCACTGGCGGCATACCCGAACAGCTACAAGACCGGGATGTCTAACCTCGGATTTCACTTCGTCTATTCGTCTCTCGCCGGCAGCGGCAGGTTCAGGGTCGAGCGGAAGTTTCTCGGCGATCCCCGGGGAAAGGGATCTGCCGACGCTGTTTTCTTCAGCGTTTCATACGAGGAGGACCTGCTCAATCTCGTGAAGATACTTATCTCGCTCGGGATCGAACCGCTGCGGGAGCGAAGGACAGACGGGCCGCTCGTGATAGCGGGAGGACCCGTCGTCTCCTCCAATCCCGTACCGCTGTTCCCGATTGCGGACATCCTCGCCGCCGGAGAGGGCGAAGGGGCTTTGCCGGTCATAATGGAAGCCGTCGCCGCCGAAGGACCGGACAGGAGCGCATTGGCGGAAAGCCTGTCTGAAGTCGAGGGGGTGATACTCCCGGGACTGAGCGAGAGTACAGCGGCCGCGTCACCCGTCGATCCGGAGCTTTTTCAGCATTCAGTCATACTTACTCCCGATACGGTCTTTCCCGATATGCTTCTTGTCGAGATCTCGCGGGGATGTCCGGGAGCCTGCGCCTTCTGCATGGCCACTTCCATATACAGGCCGTTCAGGACGATGCCGCTCGAGAGGTTTGAGACTCTCATCGATTCCGCCATCGAGCGGAGCGGCCCTGATCCGGTCAAAGTCGGCCTGATCAGTACCGCTGCGGCAGCACATCCCGAGTTCACCAGAATGATGGAGGCAATAGAGGCGAGGGGCGCAAAGGTCGGGCTCAGCTCGCTGCGGGCCATCGATATAGACGCGGAAAAGGCCGGGGCAATAGGAAAAGCCGGTATCAGGAGCGTCAGTCTCGCGCCCGAGTCTGGCAGCGAAAGCATGCGGCTGAGGCTGGGCAAGAATGCGTCCGATCAGACTTATCTCGATGCGGCCCGGCTCCTTTGCCGTGAGGGAGTCACGGGATTCAATCTCTACATGCTTGCCGGGATGCCCGGTGAAGACGAGCGCACTTCCGCTGCGACGGAAGACTTCCTCTCGGCCTTTTCGGAGGCGGCTAAGGGGGCACGTGTGACTGTCAATCTCAACGTCCTCGTACCGAAGCCCCGGACTCCTCTGCAGTTCATGGCGATGCCCGGGCGGAAAGAGATCGGAACATCGATCGATTCGATGAAGACAGCCTGCAGGGCCGCCGGTGTCGGAATCTCGGTCAAGGGGCAGAGATCCTCGATGAATCAGGCGAGGATAGCGCTCGGCAGCGAGGCGGTCGGCAGAGCGGCGGTGAGATTCGCCGTAGGCGGGACCTCGTGGAAGAGGGCGCTGAAAGACGAAGGCGTCGACCCCGATCTCATCCACGCCGAGAGGGGTGTCGACGAGATCCTTCCCTGGGAGAAGGTCTTCGGGAGCGGTCGCAGGGACACCTTGCTTCGGCGGTATCGCGCCGCACTCAAGTGATTGAAAAAATTGTATTCAAGGATGATTATTATTCCATCAAATCTGTTGAGCGAATCCCCGTCGATGTATATAATACCGCCGTGACCGCACTGCATTGGAATACAGTAACTGGCCGGGAAAGAGGATTTCCCGGCCAGTTGATATCGATGAAAAAGAGACCCGCGTCGGAGGGCGTCAAGGTACTAGATGACCTTCTTGACCGCTCCGCCTTTTATGCACTGTGTGCATACGTAGGTCTTTTTCGTTTTGCCGTCAATCTCGACACGGATCTTCTGAAGATTCGGCAGCCAGCGGCGGTTCGTAAGATTATGGGCATGGCTGACGTTGTGTCCCGTCATCGGCTTTTTTCCGCATATTGCGCAGACTCTACTCATGATACTCCTCCGCTTCATGTAAGCGAGTGTATAATCTAGAGGATAACCCAATAGAACGCAAGCGATTTATGGATATTGAAAAGACAGAAGACACTATTCTCGGGATGAGCAGCCAGTACATCAAGGGCGTCGGCCCCAAACGGCAGAAGCTCCTGTCCCGGCTGGGCATCGAGACAGTCGACGACCTGATAAGGCATTATCCGAGGGGACATTACGACCGGAGCAGCCTCGTATCGATCGGATCGGTCTCCCCGGGGGATACTGTGACCGTCAGCGGCGAGATCCTCGCCGCCCATTCACGAAGGCTCGGTCGGCGCAGAAGTATGTTTACCGTTGCCATCGATGACGGAACCGGCGCGCTTCAGATGGTCTTTTTCAATCAGGCTTATCTCGAGAAATATTTTCGCAAGGGTTCGACGGTCGTCGCGAGCGGCCAGGTCAGATTGTACAAGGACAAGAAGCAGATGGCCGGCGCCGAGTGGGAGATCACCGGCGAGAGTGAGGACGAACAGCTTCTCAACGCCGGCAGGATCGTGCCGGTATATCCGCTTACCGCGGGGATATCTCAGAGGATGATGCGCAGGATAGTAAAGGCGGCTCTCGACCGTGCCGCCGGGATGATACCCGAGAACCTCCCCGCGCGTATCGTTTCGGGGATGGGACTGACCGGCAGGGAAGAAGCGCTCGGGCAGATCCACTACCCCGACAACGAAGCGAGCCACAACGAGGCGGAGAGACGGTTGAAGTTCGAGGAAGTCTTCTTCCTGCACCTCCTGATCAGGGAGAGAAGGATCCTCGTTCGTGAGGGGAAGAGCCGGCCGGAGATCGCGCCTCCTCACCTCCTCGCGAGGCATTTTCTCGAGAACCTTCCTTTCTCCCTTACGGGGGCGCAGAAAAGGGTTCTAAAGGAGATACGGGCCGACGTCGAGGGTGAAAAGGGGCTCTCGAGGCTTCTCCAGGGAGATGTAGGCTCGGGCAAGACGGTCGTAGGACTCGCTTCGATGCTTCTCGCAGTAGGAGCGGGGCATTATTTGGATGATACGGCGACCACCGAGATCCTCGCCCAGCAGCACGCGATGAATATAGAAAGGTATCTGGAAGGAATGGAAGTCACGCACGCCCTGCTCCTCGGTTCGATGAAACTGGCGGAGAAAAGGGATGTCCAGAAACGCCTCGCGTCGGGAGAGATCGATCTCGTCATCGGTACGCACGCCCTGATACAGGAATCGATATCGTTCAGGCAGCTCGGTCTGGCCGTCATAGACGAGCAGCACCGGTTCGGTGTGCGTCAGAGGGCGACCCTCGGCTCGGGTGACATCCTCCCCCATTTTCTCGTTATGACAGCCACCCCGATACCGAGGAGTCTCGCTCAGACTGTCTACGGCGACCTCGATCTTTCTATCATCGACGAGCTTCCTTTCGGGGACCGTGACGTGAGGACCGAACTGGTACCGCCCGCGAGGACCGAAGAGGTCTACGAATCGGTACGAGCGGAGATGAGGGAGGGGAGGCAGGTGTTTATTTTATATCCCCTCGTCGAGGAGAGCGAGAGCCTGGAGCTCAAGGCCGCGACCGAGGAGTTCGAACGTCTTTCCGCCGACGAGTTCTCAGGCTTTCCGATCGGCCTGCTGCACGGCAGGATGAGTTTCGATGAGAAAATGCGCGCTATATCGATGTTCCGCAGTGGTGAGATCCTCGGACTGGTCACGACGACGGTGATCGAGGTCGGTGTAGACATTCCGAACGCTTCGATGCTGCTGATCAATCATCCCGAACGGTTCGGCCTCGCACAGCTGCACCAGCTGCGGGGCAGGATCGGAAGGAGCGGATCGGGCGGGGTCTGCTACCTTCTGATCGATGAAGAGGCCCACGGAAAAGGGCGCAGGCGTCTCGAGATGTTCGCGGAGACGACGGACGGATTCCGTGTGGCGGAGATCGACCTCGAGATCCGCGGACCTGGAGAAGTCTGGGGAACCAGGCAGTCCGGCTATCCTTCGTTCAGGCTGATAAATCCCCTGAGCGACAACGATCTCGTCCAGGCCTCATGGGAAGAGAGCGGCAACCTGCTCTCGGAGGACCCGGGACTGGAATTGCCGGAAAACATGGTTGTAGCGGATTATTTCCGGCAGTATTATAGAGGCAGGATGGAACTGGCCGATATCGGCTGACGGAGGGGCTGCCATTGGGAAAGGAGACGGTTTGATCACACGTGCAGATGCGCTGGAGATGGTGAACTCGCACCTCACAAAGAAGAACCTCGTCAAGCACGTGCTCGCCGTAGAAGCCATAATGCGAGTCCTGGCACCGCGTTATGGTGGCGATCCCGAAGTCTGGGGGATGGCCGGCCTCCTGCACGACCTCGACTATGAGCGCACTTTCGAGGATCCTGACAATCACGGATGCGTGACAATGGATCTGATCGAGGGCGTTGACCTTCCGGAGGAGGTCCGTCACGCCATTCTCGCCCATTGTGACAAGGCCGGGCGGGACAATGAGATGGACAGGGCGATATACGCCGCGGATCCTGTTACTGGCTTGATTGTTGCTTCAGCCCTGATGCACCCTTCGAAGAAACTGGCTGAAACCGATGCCGAATTCGTTGGGAAGCGTTTCAAGGAAAAGAGGTTTGCCGCAGGCGCAAACCGTGAGGCGATTGCAAGTTGTAGCGAGC
>DAOVNN010000265.1 GCA_030630165.1 Candidatus Krumholzibacteriota bacterium | reverse complement strand
TCCTGTCTTTCTATGGAACAGCTCTACGATCCCGTCCTTTATCTTTCTGCCTATCGTCAGCCTCAGGGGCACGCCTGTAAGGTCGGCGTCCTTGAACTTCACTCCCGGTCTCAGGTCCCTGTCATCCATCAGTACTTCGAGGCCCGCTCCGGTGAGCTTCTCCTCGAGCTGTATGGCAACTTCCATGACCGCCTTATCCTCGGGATTGAGCGGAAGAAGCAGGATCTGGAAAGGCGCTATGGACATCGGCCAGACGATGCCGTCCTTATCGAAATTCTGTTCTATAGCCGCCGCTACCATCCTGCTTACACCAAAGCCGTAGCACCCCATGATAAACGGGTGGCTCTCTCCCTTGTCGTCCAGGAAGGTGGCATTCATAGCCGAAGAGTATTTCGTGCCGAGTTTGAATATATGCCCGACTTCGATCCCCCGGCTTGCGGAGAGGCCCTTGCCACAAACGGGACATAAGTCGTCCTCACGGGCGAAAACGAGATCATCGAACCTGGCGATCTCGAAATCCCTGCCTGCTACGACTCCCTTGAGATGTGTGTCCGACCTGTTCGCTCCCACGACCATTCCCTCGAAATCCCCGACCAGTGTATCGGCCACGATCTCGATCCCTTCAGGGAGTCCCACCGGACCTGAAAAGCCGACCGGCCCGCCGGTGACCTCTTCAATCTCGGCAGGTTCGAGGAAACGGACCTCCGGATCGTCGAATGCCCGGACAAGCTTTATATCGTTCACTTCCCTGTCTCCGGGCACGAGGACCGCGACATTACGGTCACCAGTCCTGTAGAGCAGCGTTTTGATGATACCCTCTGAGGGCACTTTGAGAAATTCCGCTACCTGTTCGATGGTCGACGCGCCCGGAGTGGAGATCTCCTCATACTTATCGAGCGCCTCTCCCCTCTTGCCATCCGCGATCCTTGCTGCTGCCTTCTCGAGATTGACAGCGTATCCGCAGAGACAGGAGAGCAGCATGTCCTCCCCGTTCTCTGCCAGAACCATGAACTCGTGGGATTCGTTTCCGCCGATGTAGCCCGATTCCGCTTCAACGATTACGAATTCCAGTCCGCACCTTTCGACTATTCTGCGGTATGCCTGCTCTATTTTTCTGTATGTCCTGTCGAGGCATTCATCGTCGGCATGGAATGAGTAGGCGTCTTTCATGATGAACTCGCGGGCCCGCATCACACCGTACCTCGGCCTGATCTCATCCCTGAACTTTGTGAGGATCTGATAAAGAGTCTGCGGAAGATCACGGTAACTGCGCATCTCGTCGCGAGCAATCATAGTGATTACTTCTTCGTGCGTCGGACCGAGGGCAAATACCCTTCCCCTGCTGTCCTTGAGTTTGAACAGTTCCGGCCCGAAACTCTCAAGCCTGCCACTCTCTCCGTAGATTTCTTCCGGATGGAGGATGGGCATGAGGAGTTCCTGGCATCCGACCGCATCCATCTCCTCGCGGATGATCTGCTCTATCTTCTTGAGTACCCTGAGGCCGACCGGCAGGAAGGTATACACTCCCGACGTCAGCTTCTTGATCAATCCGGCTCTGAGCATCAGCATGTGGCTCGGGATCTCGGCTTCTCTGGGATTTTCTTTCAGTGTAGGTATGAGGCTCTCGGACCAGCGCATTTTTCCTCTTTCTTTTCACCGGCCGGCAGGCCGTCGATAATCGATTGAATCTGCATGTAATCAGTATATACTACGTTACGTTCCGGCTTTGCAAGGTTGAACTGGCGGACAGGATGGGCTGTTATCGATGAGTTCCAGGTTTCTAGACATGCTTTCCGAGGGAGTCGTGCTGTTCGATGGTGCGATGGGTACCCTGCTCTACGACCGCGGGATATTTATAAACAGATGCTTCGATGAGATCAATATCAGTAATCCCGGCCTGGTAGATGAGATACACGCCGAATATATAGATGCCGGAGCCGGCGTGATCGAGACGAACACCTTCGGTGCAAACAGGTTCAAACTTACTCTGCACGGCCTTGAGGACAAGCTCGCCGAGATCAACAGGAAAGGAGCCGGACTTGCCGGGAAAGCATCGGGCGGCAGGGCTGTTGTCGCGGGCGCAATAGGACCATTGGGAATACGTATCGAGCCCTGGGGACACACCTCTAACGAAGAAGCCTCCGCGGCATTCGCCGAACAGGCCACCGCCCTTCTCGAAGGCGGCATAGATATATTCATTCTGGAGACCTTCGCCGACCTCAATGAGATACATCAGGCTATAAACGGCGTCCGTTCCGTCAGCGATCTTCCGATTGTCGCTCAGATGACCCTTCAGCAGGACGGTCTGGGACTCTATGGCACTGAGCCCGCTGAATTCGCTTCACGCCTGGACGGCTGGGAGGTAGATGCTGTCGGCGTGAACTGTTCCGTCGGCCCGAGGATCATGCTTGAAGCGATAGAGAAGATATCCGGACAAGTGAAAAAATGGATCTCCGCTCAGCCGAACGCGGGAATCCCCCAGAATGTCGATGGCAGGAACATATACATGACTTCGCCCGAGTACATGGCTGAATACGCCCGCCGGTTCGTGAAATCCGGCGCCCGGATCGTAGGTGGATGCTGCGGGACTACGCCCGCTCATATCAGGGCTATCTCCGACATCCTTAAAACGGTCAAACCGATAGCAGCCGGTGTGTCAGTCCATCAGCATCACGAGATCGAAATAGGGATCTCACGCTCAGTGCCGCTGGCCGAGAAATCATCTCTTGCCGCCAGGATCGCGGAAGGTACATTCGTGCGTCTTGTAGAGATGGTCCCTCCGCGCGGGGGAAATCCCGGCAAGGTACTCAAAGCCGCCGCTCTGCTGTCCGAAGCCGGGATCGATGCGATAAATATCCCGGACAGCCCGCGAGCGTCATCGAGGATGAGCCCCCTCGCCCTGGCCGTGCTCATAGAAAGGGACTCAGGGATAGAAAGCGTTCTGCACTACTGCTGCCGCGACAGGAACATTCTCGGCATGCAGTCCGATATACTGGGCGCGCATGCGCTCGGCCTAAGAAATATTCTCGTCATTACCGGTGATCCAATAAAGACTGGAGATTACCCTGACGCTACGGCGGTCTTCGATATAGATTCGATAGGCCTTACCAATGTCATCCATCACCTCAACAGAGGTACCGACATAGGCGGCAGAAATCTCGATGAACCCACATCTTTTCTCATCGGAGTAGGAGTCAATCCAGGTGCGGTCGATTTCGAAGAGGAGATGAAGCGGTTCTACTGGAAGGTAGATGCGGGAGCCGAGTTCGCTGTGACACAGCCCGTCTTCGATCCGGCCCTGCTCGAGAGATTCGTCGAGTACATCGAATCGAATTCCATTCATATCCCTGTCATTGCGGGGATATGGCCGCTCACCAGTCTAAAGAACGCCGAATTTATGAACAATGAGCTCCCCGGCGTATCGGTGCCTGACCTGGTGATGAAGCGGATGGCTGAAGCTGAAAGTGGCGAAGACGCGATGAGGACAGGCGTTGATATCGCCTCGGAGATACTGCGCAGAGTCAGGCCTGTCATCGACGGCGCCCAGGTCAGCGCCCCGTTCAACAGGTACCACCTCGCCCTGCGGGTATTTGAAGGTTAGAAGTTGTAACCGAGAAAGACGTCTACCCTTGTATTCGAATCTATGTGGTGGAAATCGGTCCGCCTGCTGAAGTTCAACCTCATAACCGGAAGGTATCCCAGATTCATCTCCACTCCCACTCCGATGCTGCCAAGCCATCCCGGATCATAGATGAACCCGCTTACAGTACCCGCGTCCAAGAAGAGGGCTCCCCTGAAGGTGGGAAAATCTATGTGTCCGACCGGGAAGTCGACGAGCAGCCTGTCGAGAAGGGGGAATCTCAGTTCGGCGTTGTAAAGCATCATCTTCTTTCCGGCGAATTCCCTGTAGTGGTATCCCCTCAGGTCCCATGATCCACCGAGATAGAAGAGCTGGACATCACTGCCCCAGGAGTTGCGGGTCACAAACCGCTGAGCGAAGACTACTCTGCGACCGATATTGATATAGTACCTCAGGTCGAAGATCGCCGTAGTGAGTTCATAACGGCTCCCGTCAAGATCCCAGGACTTGCCAAGGGAGAGGTTGGCTCTGTAGCCGGCGAGCGGGCCTCCGATACCCCAGATGATGTTGTCCCTTGTCAGCGAGATGAAATTGGTCAGCATGTTCGTCTCGCCCTGGAACAACCCAAGGGCCGTGACGTCGTCGTCCCTCGACATCTTCTTGTATATCAGCTGGAAATCGATACGCATGAATCT
>DAOVNN010000093.1 GCA_030630165.1 Candidatus Krumholzibacteriota bacterium | reverse complement strand
GCAAGTGCACCTTCTGTCGTGTCGGGACGCTTCGGATGCTCGAGATACTCACCCGTATCACCAAGGGAGAGGGAGAGCCGGAAGATATCGAGAAGCTTATCGAGCTGGGCGAAAGAATCAGGGAGTCGAGTCTCTGCGGTCTCGGCCAGACGGCTCCCAACCCGGTACTCACAACGATCCGCTACTATCGTGATGAGTACGAGGCCCACATAAACGACAAACGTTGTCCGGCAGCCTCATGCGAGGCGCTGGTCGATTTCAATATCGACCCGGAAAAGTGCACCGGCTGTACGCTCTGCGCGAAGAACTGCCCGGTGGACGCCATCTCCGGCGAAGTTAAAAAATTACATGTGATCGACAACTCAATCTGCGTCAGGTGCGGGAAGTGCATCACGAGCTGCAGCTTTGATGCGGTCTACAAGAGTTGAGGAGCGGATACATGGATAAGATCAAACTGAAGATCAACGGGAAATCGATAGAGGCGATGGAGGGACAGACGATCCTCGAGGTCGTGAGGGAACAGGAACTCGATACGATCCCTACCCTGTGTCACTCGCCTGAACTTCCGCCTTACGGATCGTGCTTTGTATGCGTCGTCGAAGTAAAGGGAAGATGGAACCTCGTTCCCTCGTGCGCGACAAGGGTCACTGAAGGGATGGAAGTAGAGACAAAGAACGAGCGGATCATCGCGTCGAGGAAGACGGCCCTCGAGCTTCTTCTCTCAAATCACTACGCCGATTGCGTATCACCCTGTATGGAAGGGTGTCCCGCGGGCGTTGATGTCCAGGGATACATCGCCCTCTCGGCGATGGGACAGTATCGTAAGGCGATCGACCTGATCCGTGATACGAATCCGCTACCGGCTATCTGCGGCAGGGTCTGCGTCCGTAAGTGCGAGGTAGTCTGCCGCAGGGAGGACATTGACGAACCTGTCGGCATCAACGCGATCAAGAGATTTCTAAGCGATGTGCCGGGCGCCTATGACGGAGATGTGGAATGCGCGCCATCGACAGGCAAGACTGTAGGTCTCATCGGTGCGGGACCTGCCAGTTTGACGGCGGCCTGGTTCCTCGGGCGCAACGGTCACAAGCCCGTCATGTACGAGGCTATGGAACGATCGGGCGGTATGCTGAGATACGGGATCCCGACCTACAGGCTCCCCGACGATGTTATCGACCAGGAGGTCGAGCATATATGCAAGGCAGGCGGTGAGATACAATACAATGTCAGAGTCGGCAAGGACATCACGCTCGACGAGCTTCGAAAGAAACACGACGCCGTTTTCCTCGGCGCCGGCGCATGGACGGGCAAGCCGATGAGGGTCGAGGGAGAGTTTGATACCGAGGGCGTGCTCACCGGCGCCGATTTCCTTCCCGTGATGAACGAGAAACCCGAGCCCATGACAGGCACTGTCGTCGTAGTAGGCGGTGGCAATACCGCGATGGATGTCGCCAGGACGGCATGGCGCCTCGGGGCGGACAAGGTCATCGTCCTGTACCGCCGTACCAAGGACGAGATGCCCGCCGACAGGATGGAGATAGAAGAGTGCCTCGAAGAGGGCATCGAGATAATGGAGCTTGCCGCTCCCGTCGGAATCGTGGCGGAGAACGGAAAGCTCAGAGCGATCAGGTGCCAGCGGATGAAGCTCGGTGAGCCCGACGACTCGGGACGACGCCGCCCAGTTCCGCTGGAAGGGTCGGAATATGACCTTCCCTGTCAGACGGCGATTTCGGCGATTGGACAGAACACCGTCCTCGAAGGGCTTACCGTTCTGGACGGCGATGATATAGAACTCACGAGATGGGACACTTACGCCGTCGACCTGGCGACGATGAAGACAAACATTCCGGGCGTCTTTGCCGGCGGCGATGCGGCTGACGACGGCCCCACTGTAGTGATAGATGCGATAAGGGACGGACAGAGGGCGGGCAAGGCGATCGACCGCTTCCTTAAGGGTGAGGAGATGCCCGATGAGCCGTTTGTCGTGCACAAGGAATTCTGGGCTAAGCCGGGAAAGACCGAACTCGGCGATATCAAGGAGAGTCCGAGGCACGAGGTGCATTTTATCGACGTCGAGGAGCGCCGCGGCAGCTTCGACGAGGTGGCGACCGGCTTTGAATTCGAGGACAACATCCACGAATGCGACCGTTGCCTCTCGTGCGGATGCGTGCGGTTCTACGACTGCGACCTCAGGCTGCAGGCCGAGGAGTACGGTGTCGACATGGAGAAATACAAGGGATACGTGCGTAAGCACAAGGTCGACGAGCGCCATCCCTATATCATCTACGATCCGAACAAGTGTATCCTCTGCGCCAGATGTGTGAGGACCTGCGAACGGGTCCTGCCGATATCCGCGCTGGGGCTTGTCGGTCGGGGATTCAGGACGGAGATGCGGCCCGCGATGAATGATCCGCTCGTCGAAACGAGCTGCGTGAGCTGCGGAAACTGCGTAGATGCCTGCCCGACTGCCGCACTGACGGTCAAGTATCCATTCCCCGGAAGGGCTGCTCTCTACAACGAGGTCGTCGAGACGAACTGCGCCTTCTGTTCACTCGCTTGCGCAATGAATGTGAGAAAGTTCGGGGAGGACAGGTACTTTACGACAACGCCTGACGGAACAGGGGAATACCTCTGTCGGTACGGAAGGTTCGGCCAGGAGCTCTTCATCAGGCACAAGCGGCTCGCCGCTCCCATGATGCGCAGTGGAAGCAAGCAATCGACCATCGATATGTGCGGTGCTCAGCAGGAGGCGGTCTCCGGGCTGCTTTCGATAGCGGGCAAGTACGGAGCCGACAAGGTCGGTGTATTCGTCTCTCCCGAGTTGACGAACGAAGAGATGTTCCTCGCCGCGAGGATTGCGCGTGAGGCGCTGGGAACGAACAATATCGCTTCGCTGTCGATGCTCGGAACGGGCAGCGAAGCATCGGCACTCGATGGGATCCTCGGATTCACCGCTTCGACTGACGACAGGACCTGTCTCCTCGATGCCGATCTGATCATATGCAACAACACCTCTCTGGAGTCGGATCATCTGATCCTCGCGGTCGACGTGATCGAAGCGGTGAATAACGGGGCGAAGTTCATCGTCTCGAATTCCACGCTGGATATGACCGATCAGCATCTTGCGAGCGCCGCGATGGATCCGATGAGGGGTACGGCCGCTATCCTCTGGAGCGGCATTTTGAAGGTGCTGCTCGACAGCGGGGCAGTTAATGCGAATAAGGAATTCTCCGCTGCAATCGACGAGGCAGCCGGTGCTGCCGCGGCGGTGAGCGGTGTAGAAGAAGAAAAGATAAAGGAAGCGGCGGCTATGATAGCCGGCGCGAAAAAAATAGTGATCATCCATAGCCCCGACCGCAGGCAGGACCAGTCAGCGGGCGACATCGAAACCCTGGCAAACCTTGTCGTCCTTCTCAGGTCGGCAGGCGCGTCGGCAGAACTCCTTCTGCCGAGGACATTCTCCAATACGGCTGGCCTCGCGATGACAGGCGCTGACCCGGTATTCGCGCCGGGAAGGACCGAGCCGCCGGCAGAGGCGGCCGGTGTCCGCACGAGGAAGGAACTGCTCGAGCTCCTCGAGCAGGGTGAGATAAGGGGCGCCCTCGTCATCGGCGAGGATCCGATGGCGTGGGGTGCGACGGGCACATGGCTGCAGAACATCGAATTTCTTGCCGCTGTCGACTGGACAGACACTGAGACGACGCGCTTTGCTGACGTCGTATTGCCCGGATCGACTTTCCTCGAGACAGCCGGCACGCGGTGCAACTTCGAGGGCAGAGTCGTCGACTACAGTCGCGCGGTCGAACCGCCCGCCGGTGTGTCCGGCAGGGAAGTGCTCGAGGGTCTGGCCGAGGAGTTCGGGCTGAAGGATGTCGCCGGTTCGGCGGAGCAGCTGCGCGTTGTGGTTGAAAATAGTGTCAAGGAACTGCTCCCGTGGTACTGGAATACGGGGCAGGATCGTAAAGGCGGCGTTGAGACTGAACTGGCCGCGGCTGATCTGGGCGCCGGGAAGATCGCACTCATGCCCCCGCTGACGCATACAGGCAGATACAGGAAAGAGATACGCGAAGTAGGCACGGGAAGATTCAGGGTAAGGTAACAGGATGTTGAAGCTCCAGAATTTCTTCAATTTTATGGAGGAAAGCTTCGATTACCTCCTCGTTCTCGATGGGAACGGGAAGGTGTTACACGCCAGCGAAGAGATCGTCTCGGACGGCTTCCCCGACGATGGGCCGCTTGAGGGAAAATCGATCGAGGAACTGCTTACAAGCTCTTCCATAGACACCGTCAGGTCGGCGATGATCCAGGCTAAGGCGGGTACGCGCGGTGTAGTGGTCCTCTCCACCGAGGATGACTGCATCTCGACGATACCGCTCAAGGCGGGCCATTTCATCGCAGAGAGCGGAGACGTCTACCCACTCTTCGGCAACAGGCTCGAGGGGCTCGTCAAGGGCGATGGATGGGAGAAGGACGAGAGGATCAAGGAGCTCGGCTGTCTCTATTCCGTCGCCGAACTTATTGAGGTCTCCGCGTCGATCCCCGATTTTTTCACCAGGCTTCCCAAGACCCTCGAACAGGGCATGCTCTACTCCGATGAGGTGGTAATCTACTCGAACTACCAAGGGGTGGAGTACGGGCAGAAACCGGTGTCGAAGATCCATATCAGGGTACCTCTTATAGTAGCGGATGAAGAAGAGGGCGAGATACTCGTCGGCTATCACAACGACGATCACGAGCTCCTTCCGGAGGAGCAGAAGCTGCTCGACGAGATCGGGAGGATGCTCACGCTGGCCCTTGAGCGAAAGGAATTCGGGGAGAAGCTCCACGTGATGGAGGAGGAGGAAGAGGACTACAACAAGCGCCTCGATCAGTTGCGCAGTGAGATAGAATCGAAAACAAAGGAACTCGAGGAACAGAAGAGCAAGCTCGGCATAGTCGATTCTTATCTCGACCGGGTCAAGGGCGGCTGGGAGGAGTCGAAATCGAGGCTCGAGACGATGTTCATGGCGATCCCTGATGATGTCGTCCTGATCGACAAGAAGCGCAAGGTCGTGATGACGAACCGGGAAGACATCGAGCCGGGGAATTATTGCTACACGAGCTATTTCCACCGCGACAAGCCCTGCGAGGACTGCCGCCTTGCGAGGATCCTCCGAGACAAGACCCCCGTCTCGCTTACGATGAAGATGGGCGAGCGGTATATCCAGGTCCAGGCTCAGCCCGTTTTCAACAAGGACCACGAGGTCGACGGTATTCTCGAGTTCTACCGGGATATCACCCTCGAGAAGACATACGACCAGCAGCTTCAGCAGGCCGACAAGCTCGCCTCGATAGGTCAGCTTGTCAGCGGTATCGGCCACGAGATAAACAACCCGAACCAGTTCATCCGGGGAAATGTCAAGATCATCCAGCAGTCGCTCGAGGACATGCTGCCGATAGTCGATGAATACGTCAAGGAGCACCCCGACCTGAAAATCGCCAGACTGAACTACGATTTTTTTCGCGAGCATATCATGACGCTCGTTGATGACATGGCGCACGGGTCGGAGAGGATCAAGGCGATCGTCGAGGGACTGAGGACATTTACGCGCAAGGACGAGGGGCTGCTCGTCGACAAGGTCGATATCAACACCCTGATCGAGACATCGGCAAGGCTCGTACACAACGAGGTCCACAAGAATGCCGATATCGAACTCGATCTCTCACCCGGTGTTCCGACGTTCACAGGCAATTCACAGAAGATAGAGCAGGTGCTGATCAACCTGATAGTCAACGCCAGCCAGGCGATACCCGAAGATCGCCGCGGGCTTATCAAGGTGGCTACAAATTACGAAAACGAGAGGATAACCGTTCTTGTCGAGGACAACGGCAAGGGCATGAACGCGAGCACCGTAAACCAGATATTCAATCCTTTCTTCACCACGAAGAGGGCCAAGGGGGGTACCGGGCTCGGACTTGCAATCGCCTACAGGATCATCGAGGAGCACAACGGCAAGATCCAGGTCAAGAGCAAGCCCAGCGTAGGGACCACGTTCATCATCAGGATCCCGACCCTTCAGCTGGCGCCGCCGCCCAGGGAGCAGAAATGAAGAAGATCCTCATAGTAGACGACGATACCGCTGTGACCAATTACCTGATGGTCTTCCTCGTTCAGTCGGGGATATTCGAGCCCGCCGTGATCAACGATTCACGGGAAGTCGAAGATAAACTCGCTTCTGAATCGTTCGACGTGATCCTGCTCGATATGGACATGCCTGTCGTCAATGGAATGGACATCCTGAACAAGATGAGGGGCAAAGGGGACGAGACTCCCGTGGTTGTCCTCACAGGCGTGAGCGATGTAAACCTGGCCGTCAAATCGATGAAGCTCGGGGCGTTCGATTACCTGACCAAGCCTGTCGACGAGGACAAGCTGCTCGAGGTACTCGACGATGCGATGGCGCACGGGGTGCTGAACCGTGAGATCGATGATCTTCCCCCCGAGTTGAGCAAGCAGGATCTTGCGCACGAAGCGGTTTTCGAACAGTGCACCACGCAGGATCCTGGTATGATCAGGCTCTTCCACCAGATCGAGAAGCTTGCTCCGAGCGATCTCGGCATCTTCATATGGGGAGAGAGCGGAACGGGCAAGGAAGCGCTGGCGAGGGCGATCCACAATTCCAGCACGAGGAGTGACAAGCCGTTCCTCGCAGTCGAGGCCGATTCCCAGGACCCTGACAGATTTCCCGGGTTCTTCTTCGGACAGGACAGGGACTGGAGCGGGTCACGTGAGGAGGCCGCCGGCGTGCTGGAGCAGGCCGACGGGGGCACCCTTTTTCTCAACAATATCGACGCCCTGCCCCTTCCGATGCAGGTCAGGCTCAAGCGTTTCATCCAGAAGGACGAGTATTACCGCGAGAACTCTACAAAGATCAGGAAGATCGACGTCCGCCTGATCGTCTCTTCGACCCACGACCTCACTCAGCCAGAATACAAGGATACATTCTCGAGAGACCTTCTCTACCATCTGATGGTCAACTCGATCCAGATCCCGCCGCTGCGCGAGAGATCGGGAGACATCCCACTGCTGGCCGAACAATTCCTCAGCGAGGAGCGCGACAAGACAGGCAAGACTATAATCGGGTTCTCCGATGAGTTTCTCGAGCTGCTGCAGAGCTACTCCTTCCCGGCCAACATCCAGGAGCTTCGCACGATTATCCAGCTGGCCGTCGCGAACGAGGAATCAGACAGGATAACGGTAGACTCGCTCTCCGCGACGATACGTGAGAGGATCACGCCGACCGCGGCCGTCGAGGGACTGCCGTTCATGCCGAGAAAGCTCGAGGAAGTCATCAGGGAGCATGTCGCGAAGACACTCGAGTTTTTCGGAGGCGACCACGAGAAGGCTGCCGAGGAGCTGGGGATATCGCTCGATGAGATGGAGAGGCACATCTGACGCGCAGGAGAAATGCCTTGATTCGAGCGGGATGCGTTTGGTAAGTATATACTTTGTTTTTCTATACGATATCTTAAATTCGAAGGGAGCGGGTCGCCCGCAACCCTTGAGTTTTCAACAGGTTAGCAAATAGAAACGGTCAACCATGAACAAGATTGTCGAGAAGGAATTCATATCGCCGCAGGTCTTCCGTATGGCTATCGATGCGCCGGACATAGCCAGGAAAAGGAAGGCGGGACAGTTCATCATCCTGCGCACATGCGATGTGGGCGAGCGGATACCTCTGACTATAGCCGACGCCGACGCGGAAAAGGGAACGATCGAGCTGGTAGTCCAGATCGTCGGCAAATCGACAAAAGAACTCTCGAAATTCGAGGTGGGGGACGCTCTGTGCGATTTCGTCGGACCCCTTGGAAGACCCACGCATATAGAGCTGTTCGGCACGGTCATTATAATAGGCGGTGGAGTGGGGATCGCTCCCTCGCATCCGATCGCCCAGGCGATGAAGGCCGCAGGCAACAATGTGATATCGATCCTCGGTGGAAGGTCGAAGGATCTCGTGATAATGGAAGAGAAGATGGATGCCTGCAGCGATCGCGTACTCATCACCACCGACGATGGATCATACGGAGAGAAGGGTCTCGTAACAGACGCTCTCCAGAAGCTTATCGACGAGGGACTGAAGATCGACATGGTTGTCGCTGTCGGCCCTCCTATCATGATGAAGTTCGTAGCCCTGCTGACGAAGAAATATGATATACCGACGCTGGTCAGCCTCAACACGATCATGGTCGACGGCACGGGAATGTGTGGGGCGTGCAGGGTGACCGTCGGCGACGGCACCAAGTTCGTCTGTGTCGACGGCCCCGAGTTCGACGGCCACAAGGTCGACTTCGACGAGATGATGAAGCGCCAGCGCATGTACGAGGTTCAGGAAAAGGAATCGATGGACCGGTACGAGTCCCTGCAGTGATATTCGTTACGCCAATAAGGAGGTAGCGGCCGCGAGCGGCCGCAGGTGATATGGAAGAAGAAAAAAAGCTGACACCGAAGGAGAGGTTGGCGATACCGGTCCAGGCGATGCCCGAGCAGGACGCGAAGGAACGGATTCACAACTTGCAGGAGGTTCCTCGCGGTTACACCGACGAACAGGCGAGGACCGAGGCGATGAGGTGCCTCCAGTGCAAGAAGGCGCCGTGCGTTGCGGGCTGCCCGGTCGAGATCAACATACCGGGCTTTTTACAGGCGATCGTCGATGGCGATTTCCGTGCCGGTGTCGATATCATAAAGGAAACGAATATTCTTCCTGCCGTCTGCGGCCGTGTCTGCCCGCAGGAAGAGCAGTGCCAGCTTAACTGTATAGTCGGCAAGAGCCTCAAGTCGACCGACCTTGCCGTTCAGATAGGCAAGCTCGAGCGCTTCCTCGCAGACTGGGAGATGGACAAAAGCGAGACGAAGATGCCCGAGATCAAGCCGTCGACGGGCAAGAAGGTCGCCATCGTCGGTTCGGGCCCTGCCGGCCTGACCGTCGCCGCTGATATACGCCGCGAAGGACACGAAGTGACTATCTTCGAGGCTCTCCACAAGCCCGGCGGAGTGCTGATATACGGCATCCCCGAGTTCCGCCTCCCGAAGAAGATCGTCATGAAAGAGGTCGACAATCTCGAAAAGATGGGCGTCGAAGTCAGATACAACTATGTCATAGGCAAGATATTCACCGTCGATGAGCTGCTCGGCGAGGAAGG
>DAOVNN010000185.1 GCA_030630165.1 Candidatus Krumholzibacteriota bacterium | reverse complement strand
TCTGCCCCGCGATGTCGAGCGCCTCGTCCGACTGAATTCCGCCGCTGTCGATCCTCTCACGCAGCGATTCAGCTTCGTACCACGCCATCACGATGAAGATCTGCCCGTCCTCTGACTCGCCGATCTCGTGGACCACTGCTATGTTGGGATGATTGAGCGCTGACGCCGCCTTGGCCTCATGGATAAACCTTTTTCTCGCCACCTCGTTCCCGCTCAGATGAGGAGAAAGAAACTTGATTGCCACAAAGCGGTCCAGGTCGAGATCCCGGGCTTTATAGACGACTCCCATGCCGCCCTCGCCCAGTTTCTCTGCGATCTTGTAGTGGGATACCGTGCTGCCTATCATATGCGGGAATCGTACCATGAAAGAGGCAGATGACAACAAAAAAAGGGCGGGACAAGTCCCGCCCTTCAATTCTTATAATTCAGGCCTTCTTATGCCTTCTTGACCGGCTTCAGCATGAAGCCTATTGCCGCCGCGGCGAAGCACGAGATCGCGGCGATGATGAACGGCATAGACCAGGCGCCAACGTCGCCGCCCTGGGCGGCGTCCTTGAAGTAACCCGCCACCTGGGGGCCTGCGATACCGGCGAAGCCGTATGCCATGAAGACCCATCCGTAGTTCGTGCCGACGTTCTTGTTGCCGAAGTAGTCGGCCGTCGCCGCCGGGAAGAGGGCGAAGTTGCCGCCGAAGTTGAAGCCTATGATACATGCGCCGATGATCAGGCCGTATTCCGACTTCCCCATCCCGAGGAAGAGGAGCATGATGATGCCCTGCAGGGCGCACATCGTGATAAGGGCCCACTTGCGGCCTATCTTGTCGGAAACTGTGCCCCAGGCGATGCGGCCGAGGCCGTTGAGTATCGCGTACCAGGCCATCGCCGTACCGGCCATGATCCCGGCCGCTTTCATATCAATCGCCGCACCGCTGCTCTGCAGCGCGTCGATGCCGAAGAGCCTGATGCAGTAGATGACCATCAGACCGGCCAGAGCCGATCCTATGAACATCAGCAGGAGCATGAAGTACTGCGGGGTGCGCAGCATCTCGCCGCTCGTCAGGTTGACGGCTCCGGTCGCCGCAGCGCCGGAATCAGCGGGAGGATTCCATCCCTTCGGCTTATAGCCATCGGGCGGATTGACCATCACCGTGCTGCCGAGCAATACGAGGATGGCGAACGCCAGGCCGTAGATGAAGAATACAGTCTGGACTCCGGGCAGTCCAAAGAGGCTCGTCGTGTTGAGCAGCCCGCCGAACCAGCTGCCGGCCATCTTGACCCAGAGGGTCGCTCCGAACCCGAATCCCGCCACGGCGAGGCCGGAGATCATGCCCTTCTTGTCGGGGAACCACTTCACGCCGACCGCGATAGGCACAACGTAGGCGAGGCCGATACCGGCTCCGCCGACGATCCCGATGAAGAGGAGCTGTGTGATGAACGAGCTGCCGAGGAATCCGCCCAGGATGTAGCCGAGGCCGAGGACGAGTCCGCCGGCCATCGCTATGGGCCTCGGCCCGTGTTTCTTCGCCAGCCTTCCAGCAATCACGGTGAATATGGCGAATGTCGCCAGTCCGGCCGAGAATACCCACGCGGCCTGCTTGGCGGTGAACCCGTAGTCTCCGCCTTCGATTGTCAGAAGCTTGGTGAACACGCTCCACGCGTAGATCGCGCCGAGACAGAGCTGGATGAGGATGGCGCCTGCCACCACTACCCAGCGGTTAAGGACCTTCTGGTCGCTCATGCAATCCCTCCCGTTAAATACTTGCCTCCGTTTAACATCACTTCGCAGCCTGTGTCAAGTTATCATTCCGTTCGATGGCTCGTTTCAAGGGCCTTGAGAAGTATTTCAACCCATATACCATGCTTATCACGCCGCCAATTGAAAATCATTATTAAACTATGATGATTTTGAGAATATCTGAATTCGTCCTGACAGAATATATTTAACAAGATATTATAACAGCCTTATAATAAATGTGATACACGATGAGGACCGAATAACTATCCCATCATTCCCATATGATGCTTGAGACGATCATGCTATCTATGGTATAATGCGATTCGTGTCAATGTATTAATATCAAATGAATACAGAGATTTACCTTGGCATCTATCATTTCTGAAGGAGTACCATGAGATCAAAGATGATAACTGTCATCTTCGCCTGTGTAATGGTGATAGTGCCTGCCGCTGAAACGCAGGCTCAGCAGGATATCAGGGAATTCCGGACGGATGAAGGCGTACTCGATATGCAGGCTGTCAGAGCGTCCGGCCTCCAGGGTTCTATCGATCTTAACGGCCTCAATGTTGTCCTGGATCCGGAAACAGGCCGGCCGTTGATCCGCGACTCGTATCCCGGAGCTCCATCGGAACACCCCGATGATATTTACTGGGAAGAGGGACCCGGTGTCCGGGGAGTCGATAGTCATGTTAACGCGATGGCAATTTACAATGGTCTATTGGTCATCGGCGGACATTTCAAAGTAGCCGGCGCTGTCATTGCAAACGGAATCGCGGCCTGGGATGGAGCCTCCTGGTCAGCTGTCGGGACCGGATTCACCGGAGATGAGACCGACCCCAATGTAGAGATCTTCTCCCTTGCCGTCTACGACGGCAGGTTGATCGCAGGTGGACGATTCAAAACAGCTGGAGGCGAACCGGCAGAGCACATCGCTGCCTGGGACGGCAGTTCATGGTCTCCGATGGGATCGGGAGCGGACCATTACATAGTCGAAGCCTTAATGGTCTACGATGGCAAACTTGTCGCCGGCGGGTGGTTTACCGCCATGGACGGCATTCCCGCGGGGTTCATCGCCGCCTGGGACGGCGCCGCATGGGATACCCTCGGATCGGGGATGAACGGCTATGTGTATACCCTTGCCACTTACGATAACAGACTGATCGCGGGCGGCTCATTCAGTACGGCCGGAGACCTGCCGGCTAACAATATAGCTGCCTGGGACGGCAGTTCCTGGTCCTCGTTCGGATCGGGGACTGATGACGATATCCATGCGTTGACCATCTTCGGCAGCGATCTGATAGCAGGAGGATATTTCCATTCTGCCGGCGGGATACCCTCGGAGCGCATCGCCTCATGGAATGGCGCCTCATGGAATTCCATTGGTACAGGACTGGAGTACAGAGTAAAGGCTCTGGCGGTCTATGACGGCAAGCTGATCGCAGGCGGAGAAATCGGAGATATTAATATTTCCGCCTGGAACGGCTCCGTGTGGGAACCATTGGGTTCAGAGCCTCCCCGCTATGTCGAATCGCTCATTATCTATGACGGACTGTTGGTCGCCGGGGGAGAACTCATCTCGGCCGACGGAGTTCAGCTGAAGAATATCGGCTCCTGGGACGGCGCTGCGTGGGCCCCCCTGGGTAACGGAACAGACGGTGTTATCAAGGCTATGGTCGTCTATAACGATCTGCTGATCGCCGGTGGTTCCTTTTGCACCATCGACGGTATTCCGGCAAACAGGATCGCCGCGTATGACGGCTCGACATGGACTCCGCTCGGGGATGGGATGAATGCAGATGTCAATGCCCTGACAGTCCACTTTGGCAGACTGATAGCGGGCGGGGATTTCACCACTGCAGGCGGAGCGCCTGTGAACTATACTGCCGCCTGGGATGGTGCTTACTGGGCTCCCCTCGGCAGCGGCAACCTTCCTGTCAAAGCTCTTGCTGTATACGACAACAAGATCATCGCCGGCACTGAGGCTTTCTGGCCCGGTATTCAGTGCAGGATTACCGCCTGGGATTACGTAACGTGGACGACATTGGGTTATCTGATCGAAGATTCGTCCAGCCAGGCATCGATCGATGCCCTGACAGTCTATGATGGCCGGCTGATCGCAGCCGGGACTTTCGACCACATTGAAGGAGTAGACGCTCACTCCATCGCCGCCTGGGACGGCGCGACATGGGCACCGCTGGATAAGGGCTTCCAGTATCTGTTCAGCCTGTACGTTTACGACGAAAAGCTAATCGTGGGCGGATTCTGGGGCACTCTTTATTCATGGGACGGCACTACATGGACGAATCTCTGGTGGTGGGAAGATGGCTGGTTCGACTCATTTTATTCTTTGGCCGAGTATGACGGCAGGCTGATTGCCAGTGGCCAGATTACACCGGCCCTCGGTGCACTGGGGAATTATATCACCGCCTGGGATGGATCTACGTGGTCCCCTCTCGGTTCCGGCCTGAACTTCCAGGCAAACGCATTATGTCCCTACGATGGCAGGCTTATGGCCGGCGGAGGATTCACCATCGCTGGAAACAAGGTCTCAGCCTACTTTGCCTGCTGGAATGAAGAGGCGACGACAGACGTTCTGATAACCGGATTCCATGCCGATCCCGTGGATAACGGCATTACACTGACATGGTCGCTGGGCGCGGATGAACGTATAGATGGTTTTCGGATATACCGTTCCCAGAATGGTTATACTGAGGAGCATCTCCTGAACGAGGAACTCATCGATCCTGGCGAGAGAAGATATCTCGATGAAACCGCTCTTCCCGGAGAGAGCTACCGTTACACTCTCGCGGTGCTGGGCATAGAGAGCGGCGAGCTGCGATCGTTCTCCGTGGAATCGGAGCGTTCACCGCTCGCACTGCAGCTGTTCCAGAACCACCCCAACCCGTTCAATCCGGTGACATCGATACGTTACACCGTTCCGAACACATCCAGTGTAACCCTGCGGATCTATTCTCCATCCGGACAGCTGATACGCACTCTTGTAGATGACACCGTGCAGGCCGGCGTCAGGGAAGAGGTGTGGGACGGAACGAACGGGTCGGGCGTTCCCGTCGCGTCGGGTGTATATTTCTGCCGCCTGTGTGCAGGCAAGGTCACTCTATCGAAGAAGATGCTGCTCCTTCGCTGATGCACGTCTCGAGGGGACCTCAACCCGAATAACGACGGGCATTTAATCCTTGATAGAGGGTATATCATCAAATATATTGGAAATCCGCGCCCGCGCCCCTTTCCGGGGCGTGTGGCCATCTTCCGAACGTATTAAAAACAGGGGGGTTGTGAGATCTTTACCTCTATCACGAAACTCAGGTCCGAGATCAAGCGGCAGGGCATCAAGCTCGTCGATCTGAAGTTTACCGATTTTCTCGGTCGCTGGCACCGCCTGACCGTCCCGGCGTCGAATGCCGACAGCAAGCTTTTCTCGGTCGGCCTGGGATTCGACGGCTCGAACTTTGCCGGCCTCAAGACGGTCGAGCTCGGCGACCTCTCACTCGTTCCCGACCTCGAAACAGGGTTCGTCGATCCATTCAGCGAGATCCCGACTGCCTGCTTCATCTGCGACATAGTAGAGGCCGACTCGAAGAAACCATTCCCCCGCGACCCGAGGCACATCGCCCGCAAGGCAGAGGCCTTCCTCAAGAAAACAGCGATCGCCGACCTCTCGCTGTGGGGACCGGAGTTCGAGTACTACATATTCGACGAGGTCCTCGTCGATACCTCGAACCTCAGCTTCGGCTACGAGATCGTACCGCGTGAGGGCGAGAACAAGGGAAGCTTCGGTCTGAAGACCCACGGCGGCTATCACGCCCTGCCCCCCGAGGACAAGCTTGCCGCTGTCAGAGACCGCACCGTCGTTCTGCTCGAGGAAGCGGGCGTTGGTATAAAATACCACCATCACGAGGTGGGCGGCCACGGCCAGGGAGAGATCGAGGTAAAATTTGCGCCGCTGACGAAGATGGGCGACATCTCGATGATCGTGAAGTATTTCGTGCGCATGGCCGCCGACGAAGCGGGAATGATCGCGACATTCATGCCCAAGCCGATACACAACGAAGCGGGCAACGGGATGCACTTCCACCAGCACCTCTTCAAGAAGGGCAAGCCCCTCTTCTACAGCAAGTCGGGATACGCGGGGCTGAGCAAGACCGCTCTGCAGTATATCGCAGGGCTGCTCCATCACTCCCCCGCCCTTCTCGCGCTGACCAACCCCAGCACGAACTCGTACAAGCGACTCGTTCCGGGA
>DAOVNN010000337.1 GCA_030630165.1 Candidatus Krumholzibacteriota bacterium | reverse complement strand
TTGCGGATACCAGATACATTGATGGTAAGCGTTTCAGGCGTCAGGGGACTTCTCGGCGATGACATGAATCCCGAGGTCGTCGCCCGGTTTACTGCCGCGTATGCCGCATGGCTTGGAGGAAAACGTGTCGTTATAGGCCGCGATTCCAGGGCCTCCGGCCCGGCCCTTTCCGCTGCCGCTTCCTCGGCGCTGCGATTCCTCGGTATCGACGTCGTCGACGTCGGCATTGCCGCTACACCGACGGTGGAACTGACGGTACGCCATCTCGGCTGTGACGGCGGGATAGTCATCACAGCGAGTCATAACGGCGAGGCGTGGAATGCGCTGAAGCTTCTCGACGGGCAGGGCGAGTTCATCGACTCGGCTGCCGTGACCCGGATCAGGGAACTGGTCGAGAGCGAAGGCGGACTTTATGCGCCTGCCGGGCGGTACGGATCTTATGAGGTATACGATGGGGCCGACCGCGATCACATCGACAGGATACTCTCACTGGATGTTATAGATCAGGATGCGATCGGAAACGCCGGCTTGAAGGCGGCGATCGACTGCGTGAATGGAGCGGGAAGCCGGATAGTGCCTCTCCTTCTCGGCGAACTTGGAGTAGAGGTGACGGCTCTCTATACAGACGTCGATTCCCCCTTCCCGCACGATCCGGAACCGAGGCCCGCGAATCTCACGGAACTCGCCGCGGCGGTAGCTGAATCGGGTGCCGACATCGGGTTCGCCTGCGACCCCGACGCCGACAGGCTCGTACTGGTCGAAGGTTCAGGGACGGTGCTCAGCGAAGAACTGACACTCTCCCTCGCCGCCGATTTCGTGCTGGGCATCGAGAAGGGGCCTGTCGTTGTGAACCTCTCGACTACAAGACGAATCGACGATATAGCGGCGAAGCACGGAGTGGAGGCGTTCAGGTCGAAGGTCGGCGAGGCCAACGTGATAGAGGTGATGAAGAACAAGGGCGCTGCTATCGGCGGCGAGGGTAACGGCGGGGTGATCTATCCAAAGGTCCATCGGGGAAGGGACGCTATGACTGGGATAGCGCTGGTGCTTCAATATGTCGCTTCATCGGGGAAAAGCATCGGCGAACTGGCGGCGGAGCTGCCCGATTACAGCGTAGTCAAGGAGAAGATATCGTTTGCGGGATCGTTCGAGGAACTTTCCGGCAGGCTCAGAGATAAATTCGACGGGAATTATAACGACCTTGATGGTATAAGAATTGATATGGACTATGGCTGGGTACATGTCAGAAGGTCGAACACCGAGCCGGTAGTACGTATAATAGCCGAAGCGGAAAGCGCCGGACTGGCCGAAAAGCTTGTCTCACAGGCGTCTGCGGTGGCAGCTTCGATTTGAACGGATAAATGCAGGTAAACGGGCGCCGGCAGGGAACCGGCGTAAAAATACCCACGGTTCCTGGTAGGAAACCGTGATTTCACCCGGCGGGCAGGAAGCCCGCTTGATCGGGGGAGCTTTAAATGTGCGGAATAGTCGGATATATCGGCAAGAGCAACAAGGTAGGGGATATTCTGCTCGAGGGGCTCAAGAGACTCGAATACAGGGGATACGATTCGGCCGGGATCGCCATCGTCCGGGACGGCGAGCTCTTTACCGAAAAGATGCCCGGCAAGATCAAGGAGCTCGAGGATGTCCTCAAGGATAAGGACCTCTCGGGCACCCTCGGCATCGCTCACACCAGATGGGCCACTCATGGCGAACCGAACAGGATCAACGCACATCCTCATTACTCCTCCGACGGGAAGATCGCTCTCGTACATAACGGGATCATCGAGAACTACCAGACACTGAAAAAATCACTCCTCGCCGAGGGCCGGGAGTTTGTCTCGGAGACCGACACCGAGGTGCTGGCCCACCTGATCGAGAGGTTCTACAACGGCGATGACCTCGAGTTCGCCGTCCAGAGGGCGCTCGAAGTAGTGGAAGGTACTTACGGCATACTTGTGATCTCGGCCTCCGAACCGGAGAAGATAGTCGCGGCGAGGAACGGATCTCCCGTTGTTTTCGGGGTCGGTGAAGACGAGTACATCATTGCGAGTGACGTCGCCGCGCTCCTGAAGCATACGCGCCAGGTGATCTATCTCGAGGACCAGCAGATGGTCGTCGCTACACCGAAGCATTTCACGACGATGACAGTCCAGAACGAGTATGTCGAGCACCAGATCCAGGAGGTGGACTGGGATCTCGATCAGATAGAAAAGGGCGGATTCGACCACTTCATGCTCAAGGAGATCTTCGAGCAGCCCGAGACGATCCGCAACGCGATGCGGGGAAGGCTGATCGCTGAGACGGGTCACGCGAGATTGGGCGGACTCAATATGACCGAGGAGGAGCTGCGCGATGTGAAGCGTATGGTGATCCTCGGCTGCGGTACGAGCTGGCATGCCGGGCTTCTCGGCGAATACATGATCGAGGAGTATGTACGTATACCGGTCGAAGTCGAGTACGCGAGTGAGTTTCGTTACCGCAACCCCGTTCTCGAGGACGGGACACTCGTTTTCGCCATAAGCCAGTCGGGTGAGACGGTAGATACCCTTGCCGCGCTGCGTGAGGCGAAGAACCGCGGCTCTCGCTGCATGGGTATCGTCAATGTCGTCGGCAGTACGATCGCCCGCGAATCGAACGCCGGTGTTTATATCCACGCCGGCCCGGAGATCGGTGTTGCCTCGACAAAAGCGTTTACGTCTCAGATATCGGTCCTGGCGCTTCTCGCGCTGATGTTCGGTCGGCAGAGGAACCTGTCACAGTCAGATGGACTTGATATGATCGCGGCCATGCATGCCCTTCCCGACCAGGTATCGCAGATACTCGAGGCTAACGACAAGATCAGGGAGATATCAGAGAAATATCACATGCACGACAATTTCCTCTATCTCGGCCGTGGACCTAATTACCCGGTCGCGCTCGAGGGTGCGCTGAAGCTCAAGGAAATATCGTACGTGCACGCTGAAGGGTATCCAGCCGCCGAGATGAAGCACGGACCGATCGCGCTTATAGACGAGAACATGCCCGTGGTGATCATCTGCCCGCGTGATGCCGCCTACAAGAAGATCGTCGGCAATATCAACGAGGTCAAGGCGAGGCATGGTAAGGTGATCGCGATCACGACCGAGGGGAACGACGAGATCATCAATATGGCCGACCACGTGATATTCATTCCGAAGACCC
>DAOVNN010000142.1 GCA_030630165.1 Candidatus Krumholzibacteriota bacterium | reverse complement strand
GCCGGATCGGTCCTGCATAACGCGGAGGTGACCGGATACAACCCGGAGGTATTCGAGAAAACGCACGTTGCGGCGGGATTCGAGTTTACGATGAAAAAGGCGGAGCCTGACAAAAACGGCCGCAGCGGATACGCGATCGGGAATCCCCTCGGCGGTATCGCCTGCGTCCTCCCTGCCGATGTCCACCTTTACCACGCGCAGCGGACTTCGCCTGTCATGCTGCCCGGCGCCATGTCACAGATGGTAAGGGTCCGCATCAAGGCCTGCAAAAAGAGCCTCGTCCACCTGCCGGAAGCGCGCACCGTAGAAAACGAGGCGGGCAGCTTCACGGTGACAGTCGAGATGAAGGACGGCTGGGTGACGATCGAAAGGAAACTCACCCTCGCCGGCGGCAAGGTCGAGCCGGAAGGCTGGCCGCACCTGCGGGCCCTGCTGCTCGAGACGGAGGATCAGGCCGGACAGACGTTGTTGATCAAATAGGCCGTCAGCTGACGGTCATACAGATAGAACTAGTCTCAGCCCGTCATCGACAGTGGTCATCTGTTCTGGTGAAAGATTGCCAGCTTTGTCTGACAGGCATTTTCTGTCCAGGGTGACAAGCTGTGAGATGTTCACAACGGAGTCTTTCGGGAGCCCGCTCTGACGACGGCCAAGAAAGACATTTCCCGGAGCATCGGCTAACCGGAGATTCGATGAAATGACCGCTGCAACAGCGGTGCGGATCCTGCTCCGGTTGAAAGAATCAGCCTGCACTATAAGAACCGGTCGCCGGTAGCCGGGGCCTGATCCCTTCGGCACGGAAAGTTCCGCCCACCAGATCTCTCCCCTCCGCACTACCAGTCCTCTTTCGCAATCGAAGCGCCCTGGAGATGTTCGATGACAGGGTCGAGCCCGCTCGATATGCCATCGCTCTCATAAAGAGTATTGAGGGATTCGGTGACACCTTCCGCCCTGTGCTTTTCGATGTAGGAATAGACAGCACGCTGATAGAGTTCGCTTCGCGAGATTCCAAGCCGTTTAGCGAGACTTTCGGCGGCATTGAAAAGTGAATCGGGTATTGATATTGCGGTCTTCATGACATAAGTATAACAAAAGTTATACTTATGTCAAGTGCGAAAGCCCGGATTTCCGCTATTCGCCATCCCCGGACGGGACCTCACTCGCCGGAAACAGCCAGCTTATGGCATCCTCGTACGAGTTGAAGGCGCCTACATCAAGTCCCCTGTTGACAGCGCAGAGTTCGAAAAATTTCGCCTGATCCCATTTCTGTTCCGGGCTGACGAGCAGGGCTATCTTCTCCCGGAAGACAGTCCTGTGCTTTTCCAGTTCAGCCGCAAGATAATATATGTCGGCCATGGTCAGATCCGTGACCGCGTTCCTGAAATCGACGAGTATCTCGATTTCGGAGTCCTTGATCTCAACCGCGGCCGCCTTGATGAGGAGTTCGCAGGTCGAGTCAAAGTCGAACTTGCCATCGGGTGTCATCTTCACGAACTCTTTCGCGGGGATGACATGGAGTATCATAGTCAATACTTGTCCATCCTTGTCTGAAGTTCACGCCTGCTCTATCAGGAACCGCCCATGAAATTGAATATCTCGGTGTCGAGCCCTAAGATCACCTGCACGTTGAGACATGCCTCCCATACAAACTGGAGCCGATCGCTCGGCGTCGGGTCCGTATAGACATCGCCACTGACCACTGTAAGCCTCAGAACGGGATTACCTCCCGCGATGTAATCGTCCATTGCCGCGTTGACCAGAGCGACGCCGTCGTCGTGAAGATCGACCGGAGTCTTGATTCCGAGTTCGCTCTCGAGAGATACGGTCGAATAGACGACCAGCGTGTCGGGGCCAGAGCTGATATCAAGTCTCTCGACTGTGATCACGCCGGATATCGTCCAGTCATGCGTATGGGAAAACTCGAGCACCTCGTACGATCCGCTGACGAGGAAGGCATTGAGGATATCCTCCCTCGACACTTCGTTGTCCGCCAGCAGGCTGTCGAGGTCCTCACCGAGCTCAATGTCTTTCGGTGTAGTGTAATTCTCCGAATCGTGGTCTTCGACGAACGGTGCGCAGTATTCGTCGTTCAGGACAACCTCGACCGTCCTGTCCTCGAGCAGGCAGCCGCCGAGCCCGAGCGCCAGCGCGATCGGAATCATCAGGGCCGCGGTTATAACTACTTTCTTCCTCTTCACAACACCTTCTGTGATCACAGCGCGAGGCCGAAACCGGCGCCGAAACTCTGCCGTTCGGCTATGTTGTATTCACCCCATACATTAATGATCCAGAGATTCAGCTCCAGACCGAGAGTGAACTGGACGAATCCGTCATCGAACGACAGTTCGGTCGATTCCGGTGTCCCGGAAGCCTCGCTGGTGTATTTGATGTCGGTCTTGTAAGAATTGTAATAGAGTCCCGCGTACGGATTGAGAACGCCCCCGAGTTTTTTGCTGGCCTGAGCTCCGAACGAATAATTGGTCGTGCTGCTCAGGTCATCTCCCTCTGAGTTCTCGCCGAGCTTGAGATTCTGCCAGTAAAAACTCGCGGCGACATCAACGACAGGCGTCGGCCCCATGTACTGGGATATGCTATGCCTTATGCCGAATCCGGCAAGCATGACGTCGCCGAGCTCGCTGTCGCCGATCCGGAATGCCACGAACCTTACCATCGCCTCGGTACCCAGGACCGAGCCGACCCTGAGCTGCGGCGCCATGATGGCGAACGAACCGACGTCGAATCCTCCGGGAAAGGCGAACTGCGTGCCGCCTTCGCCGTCCACAATCACCGCTCCCGTCGGACCGATGACAGTCGGTACCTGAGCCGTAGTCTCAGGTAAGAATCCCGCTTCGGTAGTTGCCGTGAATTTCTTATCCTCGTCCGAGAAGTAAAGGCCGACGAACGGGAACTCGATCGCGATGCTGAGACCGGCCTTCGGTATTTTCCCCGAACGGTACAGCCCCCCGTTGAGGGACGTACCCATCGCACTCACAAGCGGATCGAGGTACCCCCTGGCGTTTTCTCCCGTATATGCGGAGAGATGATCTTCGATCTGGGCCGATAGTGGTGAAGCAAGAAGGAGTACGAGCACTGCAGACCAGATGCCCCTGCGGAATGTGGAAGAGAAATCCATATCTTCCCCCTCTCGAAACAGATTCTGGTGGATTGATGAGCCTGTCTATATTGTACAGGAACCGTTATCAATAGTAAAGCCGGTTCCCGTTGCCGCACGTCAGCGAAGAAGGACCATTTTCCTCGTACGTGTCCTCTTCCCCGCAGTCAGGCGGTAGAGATAGATGCCTGAGGCCACGTTCCTTCCGTCGAGTCCGGTCCCGTTCCAGATGACTTCGTGATCTCCCGCATCCTGGACCCTGTCCACGAGCGTCGCGACCCTCCTGCCCGCCGCGTCGAATATCTCCAGCGTCACATGCGCGCGGGTATCGAGATACCAGGCGATCTTTGTCGAGGGATTGAAAGGATTCGGGCTGTTCTGATACAGCCGCAGCGGCGATACCGGTATCTCGACGGCCCCCGTCTCCGCCAGCGCCCTTCTATCTCCGTCCTCTACTGTAAAGATCGTGTAGGAGTATTCGTGTCCGGGCTCGACCGAACCGTCGGCGAACGAGAACTCCAGGCCGTCGGTACTGGCCGGCCCGCCATCCAGATCAAGCAGTCTTCCAGCGGGAAGCTCCTGCCGCGAAACGATGAAATCCGACACGCAGCATCTCTCGGACACCGTCCACTCCAGCCGGTCGCTGCCTTCAACGGGAAACGCGCCGAAGGAGCTGACTGTCGTCGCGACATAACCGCCGTCAGCCAGGATCCTCATGGCGTAAATATCTCGATCAGCATTTCTTTTGTCACTCCAGGCCGCAATCGCTCCTCCGGCGCCGTCGGAAGTTATCGCTTTCATATCCTGGTCTTCCGAGGCGCCGCAGATCAGGTTGCCGTTCAGCGTCCACATCGCGGTACCGGAATGGTCGACCCTCTGGGCATAGATGTCTAGTCCGCTTGTAGCTTCATCGCGCGAATCGGACCAAGTGATGATCGTGCCGCCCGCTCCGTCAGAAACAATGTCAGTATAGGAGACCGCTCCGGTGGCGAATACGCGTACCGGTTCGCCTTCCGTGCCGGTCCATAAAAACCATCCCACCCCGTTTACCAGTCGGGCGTAAAGATCCGGGAATCCGCTTCCAGACCTGAAATCCTCCCAGGCGATTATCGCGCCGCCCGATCCATCGGCGATGATCAAGGGAGCCCGTTGAGTATCGTCGGCGTCGCACACGAGCAGTCCGGACGGGGTAAAGAGGAGGTTGCCCGATGAATCGATCCTCTGGACGTAGACACCCAGATCTCCGCCCCGGTTGTCCGCCCAGGCGACAAACGCCCCGCCGGCTCCGTCGGACGTGCTAGCCGGATACCACTGGACCTGGGGATAAACAGCACATACAGGGACCCCGTCCGCTGCCCACTGGACGGCCCCGGCGGCATCGATCTTCTGCGCGTACAGATCGCCGTTCGAGCGGAAATCCAACCATACGATGATTGCTCCGCCGCTTCCGTCAGCCACTATCCCCACATCTGTCTGGATGCTGTCGGCGGTACACACGACAACTCCGCCCGCCGTCCATTGAGCGTTCCCTGACGCATCGAGCCTCTGCGTATATATGTCGTCATTGTTCGAATCGCGCCTGTCATGCCAGGTGACGATGCAGCCTCCCGCGCCGTCACTACAGACGGCGGGATAGGCCTGATCGCCGCCGGCGATGCTCACGACCGCTCCCGAAGTTCCCCACAGGATGTTTCCAGCGGCATCTACCCTCTGCGCAAAAATATCAAGGTCGATATGGTCTTCCGATCCGACCCAGACTGCGATGAATCCGCCCGTCCCGTCGGGAACTACGCACGACCTGCCCTGGTTGGCGTTTGCCGGGCACAGTTCCACTCCACCCTCGGCCCACTGGCGCCTGCCCATCTCGTCCACCCGCTGGGCGTAGACCTCTGCCAGCTCTCTGTAATCGCTCCAGATGATGAACGCACCACCAGCGCCGTCGGGAAGGATCTCGGGAGAGTACTGATTCATCGCCTCAGTACAGACCGGCGCTCCATCCGGCGTCCACCCTGCTTGAAGCGCCGTGGCGCCTGAAACGATCGCAATAAGCACCAGCGAAAGCGTGATCGCGATCCGATGCCGCATGAGAAACCCCCTGTTGTATTGTTATGGACCGCTTGTATAATGAGCAGAGTCAGGATACCAGATTTCATTTTACCGGGGCAACGATATACGCAATGAAACGGATACTGGTCATGATAGTCCTGTCATTCACGATACTGATCCTGGCCGCGTATATAGCAGGCGAGATATTCAGGTCACGCGACTACAGGGAGATGTTCCTTGAACGCAGGGGAAGACTCGTTGAGACGAGTGAACAATTCGTTGGGGAAAGCGAAAACCACCTCCTCTTCGAAGTAACACTTGAGAGTTCAACCGGTATCAGGACTAACGGCTTCCTGAAGATACCTGCCGATGATGGGCGACTCCACCCCGCCTTTCTCATCCTCGGGGGCCTGCGCACGGGCAGGAAGACCCTGGAATACATCAGCAATACCCGCGGCATTGTCCTGCTCGCCCTCGACTACCCCTACGAGGGCAAGACGAGCAGTATGAATATCTGGGAATTCATAGGATCGGTGCCTCGCATCAGGCGTTCGGTGCTCGACACAGCGCCAGCGGCGATGACCGCCGTCGACTATCTCCTCGAAAGGGACGACGTCGACCCGGGCCGCATCATCGTGATCGGCGGCAGCCTCGGCGCTTTTTTCGTTCCCGCCCACGCGGCCATTGACGATCGCTCCGCAGCGGCGGTGATGATCTACGGCGCCGGAGACATCCAGTCGCTGCTGGCTTCCAGCAATGAAATGCCCCGGCTCTTCGCGAAGCCCGCCGCCTGGCTTGGAGCAGTTCTCGTCTCGCCGGTCGAACCGCTCAAATATGTCGGTGATATATCGCCCCGGCCCCTGCTGATGATCAGCGGTATTACGGACCCGCGCATCCCCCCGCGGTGCAGCCGCCTCCTGCATGACGCGGCGGGCGAGCCAAAGACCGTAAAGTGGATAGACGCGGCCCATGTCTCGGTACAGGAAGATGAGTTCCACCGGCTTGTCAGCAACGAGCTGATAAAGTGGCTCATCGAGCAGCAGCTCGTCCAGCAGGAATGCTTTGTACCAGATGAATAACCGGCGGCAATACCCGCTCGTGCTGCCCCAGCCGGATCCATATCATCTTAAAAGAATCATCTTTTTCGCTGACGTTTGTTTGCCGACGGTCAACCGATAAAAATAAACACCCGAAGAGACCGTTCGCCCCCTCTCGTCACTGCCGTTCCACTCTATCTGATGCCGGCCCGCCTGCATGGGCTTATCCACAAGCCTCTGCACTAAACGCCCCGCGATATCGTAGATATCGATCCTTACGTTCTCTGAGCCCGGCAGGGAAAATCCGATAGTCGTTCGAGGATTGAAAGGATTGGGGACGTTCTGATCAAGCGCAAGTGGAGGAGCAATGCCGGAGGCGACCACCTCGAGTGAACGGATCTCACGACCATCTGCTGTCAGGGCCGCCACCAGGTAACGATACTCCTTCCCCGGCTCGATCGATCTATCTTTGTAGGTTCTCGCATGCGGCGAAAGAGGGCTGTCTGTGATACATGAGTAATCTCCCCGGCACAGGGCTCGATACAACCGAAATCCGCTCAACGCCTCATCCGCCTCAGTCTCCCAGTGGAGCACAATGGCCCCCTCTCTCGAGTCAGCGGTGATACTGCTGAATGCGACGGCGGTAGAATTCCCGCGTATTATCCCAAGACTGTGATGCCAGCCCCCGGCGATTTCCAGGAAGTCCTCATTCGGTGCCGGGACATCGCACTGGCCGTAGCTGTTTAACCCCCAGGTCGTGATCGTCCCGTCGGACTTCAACCCCAGGCTGTGATGCGCACCCCCGGCGACCGCCATAAAATCCGCGTTTGGTGCTGGAACGTTGCACTGGCCATAGGCGTTATTCCCCCAGATTACTATCGTCCCGTCCGACTTGAGGCCCAGGTTGTGAGAATAGCCCCCGGAGACCGCTACGAAATCCTCGTTCGGTGAGGGGACGTTGCACTGGCCATAGTTGTTATCCCCCCAGGCTGCGATCGTCCCGTCGGACTTAAGGCCAAGGCTGCAATTCGCACCCCCGGCGACCGCCACGAAAT
>DAOVNN010000335.1 GCA_030630165.1 Candidatus Krumholzibacteriota bacterium | reverse complement strand
GCGCCTGCGTTGAGTTCGGCCCGCCCCAACTCGGGCTTCCACTCGGGCTCGGCCAGTTTCGCCTCGGGGCCCGCATGTGCCCCGGGGCGGCTGTTGGCGAAACTGGCCGCGCCCGAGTGGAAGCCCGATTTCGGGCCTGCCGAATTCAACGCAGGCGCCGGGGCGACGGTGATCGGCGCGAGAGAGTTTCTTATCGCCTACAACGTAAACCTCAATACCCGCGACACGAAGGTCGCAAAGGAGATCGCTTTCACGATCCGGGAAATGGGCCGGCTGAAACGGGACAAGGCCAACAAGATCGTCCGTGACGATGATGGAAAGGCCGTCAGGGCGCCCGGCATCTTCAAGGAATGCAAGGCGGTCGGATGGTACATGGAGGATTTCGGGCGAGCGCAGGTATCTATCAACCTGACCAACTACAAGATCACCCCTCCCCACCTCGTATTCGACGAGTGTGAGCGGATAGCAGCCGAGCACGGCGCCCGCGTCACAGGGAGCGAACTTGTCGGACTGATCCCGCTCGAGGCTTTCCTCGAAACGGGCAGGCACTACCTCAAGAAGATGGGCAAGACGACCGGCGTTCCAGACACCGAGCTCGTACACACGGCGATCCTCTCCCTCGGGCTCGGCGATCTTTACGAGTTCGAGCCGGACAAGAAGATCATCGAATATTTTATGAGGCGCGATGACAGCCTCGTCAGTATGACGGCGACTCATTTCGCCGACGTCCTTTCTACCGACGCGCCGGCTCCCGGCGGCGGCAGTGTGGCCGCCCTGTGCGGGGCGCTCAGCGGGGCGCTCTCGGCCATGGTCGGGGCACTGACACACGGCAAGAAGGGCTACGAGGAGACATTCGACGAGATGGAGCGCGTCGGCGTAGAGGCGCAGAGACTCAAGCTCGAGTTCCTCGCCGACGTCGACCGCGATACGGACGCGTTCAACAGTGTGATGGACGCGATGAGGATGAAAAAGAAGACCGATGAGCAGAAGGCCGCCAGGGCCGCTGCAATAGAGGAAACAACGAAGCAGGCGACACTCATACCGATGAACGTATTGAGACGCACAAAGCATGCCGCCGAGCTGGCCCGCGTGGTAGCCGAAAAGGGCAACGCTAATTCCGCGAGCGACGCGGGAGTAGCGGCGCTGACCGCGCGCACGGCCGCGGAAGGCGCCTACCTCAACGTCATCATCAACCTTCCCGGTATCGAGGACGAGAAGTTCAAGTCCGAGATCTCAAAGGAGGCGGGCAAAGTCAGGGCTGAGGTGGTAGCTCATACCGAGGAGACCGTCAGTCTCGTGGAGAAGGCCCTGGAGGATGCTGATCAAGGAGATTGAATTGATAACTCTTGATACGGGGACACTTGCTCCCCATCTGACCGAAGACGATCTGAAAAACGGGATGCCCGGGGCCATGGAGGCCCTGGGCTCTCTTATTAAGGGCGAAGGGGCCGGATCCGACATGCTCGGCTGGATGGTCCTCCCCCGCCTGCCTCCGCGGGATATCGAAGAGATCCTCGATGTCGGCAAACGTATCCAGGACCAGAGCGACTGCCTCGTCGTGGTCGGGATCGGGGGCTCCTACCTCGGCGCCAGGGCTGGCATCGAAGCGCTTAAAAAGCATGCTCCGTTCCCTGTGCTCTTCGCGGGCAACTCACTGTCTCCCGAATATCATGCCGACCTTCTCGATTATCTCGAGGGCAAGCGCTTCTCGATATGCGCCATCTCGAAATCGGGGACGACGACCGAGCCGGCTATCGCTTTCAGACTTCTTCGAAATCGCCTGATAGAGACCTGCGGACGGGAAGACTGCAATGCGAGGATAGTCGCCATAACCGACCCCGTCAAGGGCGCCCTGCGGCAGATGGCCGGTACAGAGGGGTGGAAGATATTTCCTATCTCTCCAGATGTGGGCGGCCGGTTCAGTGTCCTCTCCCCCGTCGGCCTGCTTCCCTTCGCGGCGGCGGGCATACCGATCGATGCACTTGTCGGCGGGGCATGCAGCGGACTCGATCGCTGGACGAGAAAGGAGCCGGGGAACGAGGCTCTGAGATACGCCCTTTCCAGGGCGCTCCTGCACGACAAAGGGATCGAGATCGAGGTCCTCTCCACCTTCCATCCCGAACTCTCATGGGTATGCGAGTGGTGGAAACAACTCGCTGGTGAGTCGGAAGGCAAGGAAGGAAAAGGACTCTATCCCGCATCGACGGTGATGACCACCGATCTTCATTCACTCGGTCAGCTTCTCCAGGAGGGCTCGCGCAAGATCCTCGAGACATTCCTCATCTCGGCCCGTCCGAACAGGGACATCGATATACCGGGTGACGGCGAGGATCTCGATGGCCTCAACTACATCGCGGGGAAATCTCTCTCCGAGGTCAACCGCAAGGCTTACGAGGGAACGAAGGCAGCGCATGTATCCGGCGGACTTCCCGCGATGACTCTGAAACTCGAAGGAATCGACCCATCATCGATAGGCGCGCTGTTTATCTTCTTCGAGCTGGCTATCGCAGTATCGGGAAGACTGATCGGCGTCAATCCGTTCGATCAGCCGGGTGTCGAGGAATACAAGACGAGGATGTTCAAGCTTCTGGGAAAACCGGGGTACTGATATGAAAAATCATTATCCAGTATCGGCGGTTTTGTCTGTTCTTCTTTTCTGCCTGATATCTCTCACCTCATGCGCGCGTGATGCCGAGCCTTTCATCAAGCAGACCTTCGTGATGGGTACCAGAGGCACCATCACGATCTACGGCCTGTCAACGGAGGCCGCAGAGACAGCCGCCGCGGAGGCGGCCCGCGAGATGCACCGCGTCGAATCTGTGATGAGCACATGGAAAGAGGAAAGCGAGATATCGAGGGTAAACAGAGATGCGCAGAACAGGCCGGTCAAGATATCGCCAGAGCTGTTCCTCCTGCTCAATAAGACGATCATGTTCAGCAAAATGACCAGTGGGGCATTCGACGTCACTGCTATGCCTGTCATCAAGATGTGGGGATTCCAGGGAGGCGAGCCAAAACTTCCATCAGATCAAGAGATGTTTGATGCCCTCCTGAAGGTCGGCTGGCGGAAAATGATGCTCGATACGGCGGATACTGCCATAACCCTGTATGGCGGTGCGACGATAGACCTTGCCGGAATAGGAAAAGGATACGCTGTCGACCGGTGTGTCGATATTCTCAGGGATCAT
>DAOVNN010000168.1 GCA_030630165.1 Candidatus Krumholzibacteriota bacterium | reverse complement strand
GGCCTTCCTCCGGCCTGGAGTAACTGGCAGGTGAGAAGCGGGCTCAGCCTGGAGAACGTCTCCGGCAGGGACACCCTGATGACCTTCGGCGCGGGGTGTGTGTCGCGGATGGAGACGAAGATGATCCCCGGGGGCGTTTCGGCAGCTGGATTCGGGGTGCTGCCGCTCACAGGACAGGATAACTTACTGATCATCGATGAC
The DNA here is from genome assembly GCA_030630165.1 of Candidatus Krumholzibacteriota bacterium. Classification (GTDB taxonomy): domain Bacteria; phylum Krumholzibacteriota; class Krumholzibacteriia; order Krumholzibacteriales; family Krumholzibacteriaceae; genus JAUWCL01. The sequence continues at coordinate 6,289 of DAOVNN010000168.1, read as the reverse complement.
ACGGGGAAGGGCTGGTTACCCGGCAATCCGTCACCGGTCTTCGACATCGGAGGACCGGCTCTGACTCCCGCGGCCCATCTACATGTATTCACAGAATGTAACGGCAGTACATCAGGCGCCGTGATAGTCGCCGGTACCGACGGGACGATCCACGCGCTGAGCGTTGACGACTGGACGGAATGTCTCTCATGGCCCGTGACGCTCGATACGCTCGCTACTTTCCCTGTGCCGGTCAGTACCTCGCACGGCGAATATGTGGTTGCCGCTGAAAAGACAGGACAGATCCACCTGATAGGTACGAACGGACTTGACGTTGGGACACCGGTATCTCCGCAATCCTGTCAACGCGTCGCAGGTAACCTTGTAGTCGAGAAAAACATGAGCGATGAGGCGGTAGCGGTCTATGTTGTTTTCGAACCTGCGCGCGAGGAGTGTGAGTATGCCTGGTTGATGAAATACCTGATCAGATCAGACGGACTGCACCCACATATATCATTCCCGGTAGGCGTCACACTTTCATCGTCCGACTTTTCCGGGGAGCTGTTCCTCGCCGGGGGAGATATCGTTCCAGGCCACTTCGGCAGAGAGATATGGATAATCTCCGCCGCAACGGGGAGGATCCTTCTCTATGGCAGTGAAGGCAGGTTAAGTGACAGATTCGAGGGACGCGAGATCCCATACCCTCCCGCGATCCAGGATATGAACGGCGACGGCCGTCTCGATCTGGTCTATACCGACGGAAGCACCATATACGTGATCGATCCATCCGGCGCCAATGTCACCGGGTGGCCGAGGGATCTCAATGATGGCGTCTACATGCTTCCGGTCGAGGTAAGGATCTCGGCGCCGCCTGTGACGGCGTCGAATACAAGTGGTGCGTGGATCCTGGTCGGGACCGACGCTGGCATGATGTACATCTTCGACCACGCGGGAAATCTCGTTCCCGGATGGCCGAGGAAAGTAGCCGGTACATTGACGGAGCCGTTCGATCTCACAGTATCCGGATACTATTCATATATCGATCTGATCTTCAACTCGGATGAAAGCGGATTCGGGGAGTGGAGACCGGAGAGCGGCAGGGCGAGATGGCACCAGCCGCCGTTCGGAGAGTTCAGCATGCCGGCATCGTGGCCTTCCGTCTACGGCGGCGCTGATCGTGACTCCTGGGTCCAGCCCTCGGCCGGGTTCGAGACCGAGCAGCCGCAGTGGGCCGACCTCGAAGAGAATCTCATTATATATCCCAACCCCTCGAACGGAGACAGGGTGGCATTTCATTTCAGCGCCCCCGATGAAGGAGAGGCGAAACTCGACATATTGACTCTCGAAGGGGAGAGGATCCTCGAGCGGTCGATGCCGCTGTCCGGGGGACAGGCCGAGTTCGCCGTGAAGATGACCGGCTATGCGTCGGGTGTCTACCTCTGCCGTATAGTCGTCAGATCCGGCGGCACGACGGTGGAGACGAAGAAAAAATTCGCGATAGTCAATTAACGACCGGAGGATATCGATGCGTTTTGTCGTCAGCTGCATGCTCGCACTTCTCATAGCCGCCCCACCCGCGCAAGCAGACGCCTCGAAGGAGAATGCCGAAAAGACCTTCGATCTCGAAAGCTGGAGGATAAACGAGACATTGAAGCTCAACGGGTCGAAGCTCGAGTCTCCGATCGTCACCCGCGAGGAACTCACCGCGCAGAAAGCCGGATTTTCGGAGACGGGTTCGGCGGTCTCAGCGCGACCGGGCAGGAATATCGCCGTAGCGATGCTGGCCTCTGCCGTCCTGCCGGGAATGGGTGAGCTATACGTGGCTACCGGCTCGAAGAAGGTCACGCACTACCTCAGGGTCCCCGTATTCCTCGCTATGGACGCATACTTCTGGTACGCCTATCGCGACAACTACGACAAGGGTAAGGAAATCAAAGCCGAGTACGAGATGTTCGGCGACGCGCACTGGAGCGAGGAGAGGTTTCTCCTGCAGCATCCTTACTGTGACGGGATCGGAGGCTGCGACAGCTGGGAGCTGTACAACGCCGAGGCGAAGGGAGATTACTACTACTTCGTATACATCCCGCGGCATCTCGATCACGAGGAATATTACGAGAATATGGGCAAGTACGACGCCTTCTCGTTCGGTTGGGACGACTGGAACGGGGACTATGACAATGTCAAGGCGTGGACCCCGAACAGGACGACCTACTGGGAGATGCGGATCGAGAGCGACGACTACCTCCTCAAGGCGGACCGTTTCGTGATGGCCCTGATACTAAACCGTATCGTCTCCATGCTCGACGCCGGATACCTCGCTTACCGATACAACAAGGGCGAGTATGACGACGGCGGCTGGACACTCGACCTGCGACCCGGTCTCGAAAATACTTCGATCGGACTGAGCTATCGTTTCTAGGGGGAAGATCATGAGAAAGCTGACAGTATTCCTGCTCGTAATCTTGACAGCCTCCCATGGAGCGATGGCGGCGAAGCCCTTTTCGACAGAGCTCCCGTCCGATCTGCCCGCGGGCGGCCACGGCTGGCACCTTGCTTCCGAGGGACTGCCGCAGGAGGATGCCGCTCCCGCCGGGATCGGCACATATTCTCCCGCCAGAGAGGGCGGGATGAGCTTTCTGCTCCCCGGCCTCGGCCAGTACAGGATGGGAAGAAAGAACCGGGCGTATCTCTATTTCACTCTCGAGGGAGCCGGATGGCTTATGCTCGGGACATCTCTCTGGCAGTCGAACTCGAAGGAGAACGCCTACAGGGAGTATGCCGCCGCATATGCCGGCGTCGACGGCACGGGGTATCAGCAGACATACTACGAGAATGTAGGCAGGTGGATCAGCAGCGACGGCCCCGGCGGCTACAACGAGTATGTCAGGCGGGAGGCTCGCGACCTGTACTATCCCGACCAGGCTGCGATGGATTCCTATTACCTCGATAATTACGTCACGTCTGAGATGGCCTGGCGGTGGACGTCGACAGATGCCCAGCACAATTTCAACACACTGAGAGGCGACAGTAAGGACGCGGAGCGCAACGCTCTTTATGCCGCCTTTTACCTCTTTGCGCTCAGGGTCGTCAGTTCTGTCGATGCGGTGTATATCGCGCGCAGGTCGACGAATGAAGTCGACACCACGTCGAATATTCCCGTAAGATTCGAGGCGGGACCGAGGCCGGGCGGATTCTTTTTTGCGGTCAACAGACCGTTCTGACGAACCGTCGGCGCGGGGAAACGGACGTCAGATGAAAACTCCTTCGATATTGTCATGTGTTCTGTTTTGTGTCGCCATGTTCGCCGGCGGCGCGCCGGCTCAGGAGGATTCGACTTCTGCCGTCGCCGATGATGTGCTGCGCGCCGAGCGCCTCGATATCATCCTCGGCGCCGGTGAACTGAGGGAACCTCTCGGGCTCGCCGTAGACGACAGGGGATTCGTCCTCGTCGCGGACGCGATGGCGGGCAAGGTCTACAGGTATTCGCAGGACGGCGTTTCCCTGGCGTTCGAGGCCCCCGCTCTGGACGCTGGATTCTATCCCATCGACGTAGCGGCTCAAGGGACGAGGGTCTACGTACTCGACTACGCGGGCAACAGGATCTTGCGGTATGAGTACAAGGGAGCCTACCTCGACGTTCTCCTCGACTTCTCGCTCTTTCCGCGGATGAAGCCTGTTTCACTGACGAGCAGCACAGGCGGAAGATTGCTGACGACCGATCTCGAGAATCACAATATCACCGTATGGTCGCCACTCCTCGATATAGAGATCAGTACGGGTGAGTACGGCTGGGCCGATGGCAGCTTCGAGAAACCCGTAAAGGCCGCTCTGTTCGGAGACGAGAAGATCGCCGTGGCGGAGTTCGGAAACTCTCGTGTGCAGATCCTCGGAGGCTCGGGGGGCTTCGAGGGTTATGCCGTTCTCTCCGGCGGCGCGGAGATGGGATCTCCGCGTTACGTCTGCGGCGGGCTCGACGGATATCTCTTTGTCGCAGATCCGGGAACGGGCCTCGTCTACGGATTCTCGCCCTCGCTCGAGCACGTCCTTACCATCGGCGGGGGAGAAGATATAAGGCCATCCGCGGTGGCGGCCTCCTGGGATTACCGTCTTTACATCGCCGACCTCAAGACGAGGTCGATTCTCGTGTATCGCCTCGACTACCCCGGTAAGTGACCATGATCTCCATTCGACTTCAGGCAGCAGTTCTCCTGACGTTACTGGCAGCGGGCCCGCTTTCGGCCGCGCAGGACGGCAATCTGCGTGTGATGGCGCCGGTGCGCGACCACTATGTCGAATCGAAGAGGATCGTCCTGACAGAGGGCCTCTCGCGCATCGATCTCGGCGTATCGTTCATCATAGCGGGGAGCGATTCGATAACACTCAACGGCCTTTCCCTCCAGAGAGAGACGGATTACAGGATAAACATCCTGAAGGGAACGCTGATCCTCGTCCAGCCGCCGGCGGGCGGCGAACTGCTCGTGGTCCGGTGGAAGCGGTACCCATTCGCCTTCGCGCCTCTCTTCGCTTCGAGGTTTCCCGGGGAGCGTCCCCCGCACCAGGTCACGATGCCCGATATATCACCGGTGAAGCAGGAGAGTAAATCAGAGGTCAATCCATACAAGCTGAGGCTGTCAGGCAACAAGACAGTGGGATTCTCGATGGGTTCCGGAAAGGATCTCGGCATCGATCAGAGCCTCAAGGTGACGATGATGGGTAAGCTTGCGAAGGATCTCGAGGTCAGGGCGTATCTCACCGACGACAACCTTCCGGTCCAGCCGCAGGGGAACACCGAGGAGCTGAAGCAGCTCGACAAGGTCGCCGTTCAGGTGAAGAGCAGGCACACGGAGACCAACTTCGGCGATTTTATCAGCGGGCAGCAGTGGTCGGCTTTCTCGAGATTCCAGCGGGAGCTCAGGGGCGCCTCGGTGAAGGTCAACGCGTGGAACCAGGAACTCTTCGCCGGCGGAGGCATCACGAAGGGCAGGTTCCAGAGGGCGAAGTTCTTCGGGGTCGAGGGGGTCCAGGGGCCGTACGAACTTCTCGAAGCGAGGCGCTTCAACGGGGTGATCATTCTGCCCGGTTCCGAGACCGTCTTCCTCGACGGACGGGAGATGCGGCGCGGAGCGGAAAACCACTACGTCATAGATTACGGCAGGGGCACGATCACCTTCACCGAGCGGGTGACGATAACTGCCGACTCGGAGATCGTCGTCGACTACCAGAGTGGTGAGGACGGGTATGGCAGAACGACCCTTACCGGCGGATAGACATCGCCGCTGGCGGGGGGCGCGGCGACGCTCAGGGGATTCTACTTCAGGGAATCGGATGATCCCGACGATCCGGTGCGCGGCGTGATGACCGACGAAGACAGGGAGATCCTCGCCGAAGCGGGGGATGATCCCCTCAGTGCGGTGGCCCCCGGAATCATCCCGGTCGAGAATGCTGTCGACGCCTATATTCTCGTCCCCGCCGATTCGCTGCCCGAGCATTTCGAGTTCGTCGAAGAGGCGGGTGATTATCTCGTCGATTTCTTCGACGCGGGCGACGGCAATGGAGACTACACCACCGACGGATTCACCAGGCGGGGCGAAGTCAAATACAGATACGTATCCCCCGGTGGGGGAAACTACCTCGTCGGCAAACCGCTCGCTCTGCCCCAGCGTAAGGAGGTCATCTCCATCGGATTCGACGGGGCAAAAGGGAGTCTCTTCCTTTCGGCTGAGGGAAACCTGTCGCTCTTCGATGCCAATGTCCTCTCGGGCATCGGGAACGATGACAACGAAGGAGGAGCGCTGAAGCTGAGCGGCGGAGTAAAGAACCAGGCGATAGGTTCGAGCAGACTTTCGCTGCTCGCCGAATACTCCTCCCTCGAGGAGAGGTTCCGCGCTCCCGACCAGGCGAGGGACGCGTATTTCTACAGGAACTGGAACCTCACCGACATACCGCTTTCGGGAACGGAGAAGATCTCCGGCCTCAACCTGACATGGGAGGGCGAGAAGCTCTGGAAGCTCGGTGGAAGCTATAACAGGCTTCAAAGGGCGGACGGGCCCGGGGCGAGAAAGACCGATGCCTCACTTACACTGGGCGACAAGACCGATCGCGGGCTCGAGGCGGCGGCGTACGACTCGAAGAATGATCTCGGACGCGACAGGCGGTATCTGCACGCCGAGGGAGCATTCGGATTCTGGGAGATCCTCCCGCGGGCCGTCTTCGACACGGAGAGGTACAGGTCTTTCAACTCCGATGCCCCCGATACGGGCAGATTCTATTACCAGAACTTCTTCTCGATCTCGAAGAGGAAGAAAGGAAG
>DAOVNN010000231.1 GCA_030630165.1 Candidatus Krumholzibacteriota bacterium | reverse complement strand
GTGGAGGCGGCGGGAATCGAACCCGCGTCCGAAAATACTTCCATGAGACTTCTACGTGCGTAGCCCGGAGTAATTGATTCGCCTCACGGTGCCCCTCCGGGCGATGTTGCCATGACGCTATCACCTTTAGTTTCTCGCCGGTTTTCCAGGTGAGTGTCTACCAGCCAGCCGCCGGAAATCGTCGCCCGTTATCATCCCCCGTCGGCACGGGATGAGCGGACGGACAGCCTGTCTAGGCTGCCAGTGCCAAGTTGTCGTTGGCAGTTGTGTTTTGCCACCTGTTTTACGAGGGCTGATGGCACCTCGGCACGCTTCTCTCACTTCATCTATCCCCGTCGAATCCATTCGCCCCCACTGGAAGCTTTGACCGTCTAAATATACGTCGTTTTCGCTTATATGTAAAGCGGCCCCGGAATATTCGATGTGACATCTGTTCCGGGGCCCTGAATTAGCTACTCGTCTTTTTGCTTCTCCTGTCCCTTCTCTTTCTCCGCTGATTTGCCCTTTTCACCCTTCGGCACGTTAACCCACGCAATATACGCCGCCAGGTCGGCCAGCCTCTGGTCATCCCACGCGAGCGCCGTGCCCGCCATCGGCGTTGTTACGCAGAAATTGATCACCTGGTCGAGAGTCATGACCTTCCCGGCCATCTTGAAGTACATCGGGTACTTCTTCGAGACGTGCGCAAACGGCGGTATCTCCATGTCTCCCATCTTGCCCGCTTTCGTCCCTCCCTCGGCATGACAGCTGTTGCAGCTCATCCCGTTCGTGCCGAGCGACTCGTCCGCGAACAGCTCCTTGCCGCGCGCGAACGCCTGCTTCAGTTCGTGCTTCGGGTCGGCTTCCTTGTCCTCAGCGAAGGAAAAGCCACCGGCCACGAGCACCAACAAGCATAGAAGAGCAACTGTACGTTTCACCAGTCCCTCCCTTGTTGATGGAAATATCCTGATTGAATCTGTAATGATTAGGTGCCCGATTTACGACTATGTCAAGGATAATCCAGCACTTGCCTCTGCGGCTGCCCGCTCGTCGGCCGGAATTCCGGTCCGGTTGATGTTTTTCATTGAAATTTTTTTTGAAACTTTGAATACTCTCCGCTCGTTCTAGGTAGTATCCATACAGCCAGTCTATAGAATGCTTATCTGACGAAGGCTTTCTATACGAACACTCAACCATCCCGCAAGGGAAGGAGGACCCCAATGAGGAAGGCGTTACTGGCCCTGGTCGCCATCGCTCTTATGGCCGCCAGCGCACCGGCGGAGCAGCTCGATTACCTCGACAAGCTGCCCCCGATCATCGACCGCGAGATATTCTTCAGCGATCCCGAGATCTCCGGAGGGCAGATCTCACCGGACGGAATGTATATCTCGTTCCGCAAGCCTTACAGAGGCAAGCTCAATATCTGGGTCAAGGGAAAGGACGAGCCGTTCGAGGCCGCCCGCCCACTGTCGGCCGACACGCTCCGCAACGTTCGCGGATACGGCTGGTCGAAGGACGGGAAGTACGTCCTCTACGTCCAGGACAAGGGCGGAAACGAAAACTTCCATCTCTTCGTTATCGACCCCAAGGGCACGGTTGACCCGGCAACGGGCGTCCCCGAGGCCCGCGACCTCACCGACATCGAGGGGATCAGGGCGATGTTCTATTCGCTGCCCGAGAATGCCCCCGATATCATCTACACCGGCCTGAACGACCGCGACGAGCGTTATCACGACCTGTACCGCCTCCACATCTCGACAGGCGAGCGCGAGCTCATGTTTGAGAACACGGAGGGGTACAGCGGATACACCTTCGATCTCGACGGCAACTTCAGGCTGCTGTCGAAGACGACCGACGACGGCGGCAGCGAGTACTTCCGCGTCGACGGCGACAAGATCGTCTCGATCATCAAGTCGACTAACGAGGAGAATGTCGGAGTCGTCCGCTTCCACGAGGACGGGAAGCGCATATACCTCAACACGAACATCGGTGAGGACATAGACCTCTCCCGCCTGACCCTTTTCAACGTCGAAACAGGCGAGGAAAAGCTCGTCGAGTCGGATCCGAAGAAGGAAGTCGATTTCGGCGGCAGCGTCTTCTCGAACAAGACAAAAAAGCTGCTCGCCACATACTATGTCGGTGACAGGATGCGGATCGAGTTCCACGACAAGGACTTCAAGAAAGCCTATAATAAGCTTAAGAAGAAACTCCCCAAGGGAGACATCTACCTCGGCGCGACGACCAACGACGACCGCTACTGGTTCGTAACGGTCACGAGCGACATAGATCCCGGCGCCGCCTATCTCTACGACATGGAGACAGGCGATGTAGAGCTGCAGTACAGGCCGAGGCCGAACCTGCCGACCGAGCATCTCGCCGAGATGAAGCCGGTCAAGTACAAGACCCGTGACGGGTTTACGGTCCACGGCTACCTCACGGTACCGAAGGGTGTAAAGGCGAAAAATCTGCCCGTAGTCATGCACCCGCACGGCGGCCCGTGGGCACGTGACATGTGGGGCTACAACCCTGAGGTCCAGTACATGGCGAACCGGGGCTATGCCGTATTCCAGCCCAACTTCCGCGCTTCGACCGGTTACGGCAAGGCGTTCTTCAACGCCGGCAAGAAGCAGTGGGGCTTCACGATGCAGGACGACCTCACCGACGGCGTCAACTACCTCATCGACAAGGGTATCGCCGATCCGGAAAAGGTAGCGATCTACGGCGGCTCATACGGCGGATACGCTACGCTGGCCGGACTGGCGTTCACGCCCGATGTATACGCCTGCGGTATCTCTTACGTCGGCGTATCGAACATGCTTACATTCCTCAACTCGATCCCGGCCTACTGGGAGACGGCGAGGAAATTCCTCAACGAGCACGTCGGCGATCCCGAGAACCCCGAGGACCTCGAGAGGCTTAAAAAGCAGTCGCCTATCTTCGCGGCAGACAAGATCACCGCACCCCTGCTCGTTGTACAGGGCGCCAACGACCCGCGCGTCGTCAAGGCCGAGTCGGACCAGATCGTCGTAGCGATGCGCGACCTTGGCCGCGACGTCGAGTACATGGTCGCCCCCGACGAGGGACACGGCTTCTCCAACGAGGAGAACCGCGTGGCGATGTACGTCGCCATGGAGAAATTCTTCTCCAGGCATCTCGGCGGACGCATCCAGGAGGACGTCAGGGCAGAGATCCAGACGAAGTACGACGAGATCATGGTCCCCGTCGCGTCGGTTACGCTGCAGGAGCCCGAGGGCGACCTCGATGCCGCAATGACGGCCGCGCTCCCGGAAGTCGACGCGAACCTGATCACGCCGGCGAAGCTCTCCTACAAGGCTGTAGCCAGCGTACAGGGCATGGAAGTCGACATCGATGTCACAGTCGAGATCTCCGAGGGACAGTGGCTCGGCAAGCCGGCATGGATGACGATATCGACCCAGAACAGCATGATGGGCAACGCGATCGATACCTTCGTCGTACACGGCACCAACCTGCTGCCTCTTCACAGGGGAGTGTCGCAGGGTGGCACAACCATCGAGATGGACTATAGCGAAACGGCCGTCAAAGGCAAGATTTCCATGGGCCCGCAGGAGATGCCGGTAGATACGCCCCTCGAGGCTCCCGTCTTCGGCGACGGAACGGCCCTCGACCTGGCCGTCTCAGGCCTCGCTCTCGCTCCGGATTTCAAGACCTCGCTCCGCTTCTTCGACCTGCTCGAGCAGAAGGTGAAGGTCTACGTCGTCGAGGTCACCGGTATCGAGGACGTCACCGTCCCTGCCGGCACCTTCGAGGCGTTCAAGGTAGAGCTCAGGCCGATGGGTAACGAGCCCGGCGGCGGCACCGTCTTTATCGACACAAAGACACGCCGCCAGGTCAGGGCGACGATGCAGCTTCCGGCGATGGCCGGCGGCGGTTCAGTCACCTCCGAGCTCACGGCGGTCGAATAACGCAGCGGTCACCCGATCGATCGGCAATCTCCGGATTGCTCGATAACAGTTGATTCAGGGGCGTCTCCACCGGGAGACGCCCTTTTCTATATATTCACTTTTCCGACTTCCCGAAATCCTGCTATCATCGCTGCGCATCTACAGAAACCCCTGACGGCCCCATGTGCCGGAGGAGGTCCGGGATGAAAAAAGGTTCATCAAGTACAAGGAAAACGGGGAATAGACCCTGCGTGGATCCTCGTAAAGGCTTTCTGATGAATCTTGTAAGTATTACGGATTGACACATAAAGCCTTATTGCGTAACTTGACAGCACCGAACTAACGAGGAGGACGAAAATGAAGAAGTTCAATCTCTGCAGCGAAGGCAAGTGCTGTCCCGAGGTCACCGTCGAGAATGACGAAGTGATCATCGTTGATGACGACGGCGGCAAGGTCAAGCTGACCAGGGAGCAGGTAAAGATCCTCTGGGAGAACCTCAAGTAGTAATCCCGGATTCTGCTCTTATGATCAAGGAAAGCGCCAGGTCTCAGCCCGGCGCTTTCTATTGGAACACACTATGAGATCGACACTTATAAATATCATCGCCGCTATCGCCGTTCTTTCAATGGCACTCCTCACCTCATGCGGAGAGGATGCCTCGCCGATAGCGCCGGGAAACTCGCCGCCGCAGGTCCCGCATCTGCCCGAACCGGCAGACAGCTCCGACTATGTGAGAGAATATCTCGAAATCTCATGGGAGTGCTCCGACCATGATGGTGACGAGGTGATCTACACTGTTCAGGTAAAGGAAGACGACGACTATGTCGTCTATTCCGGCCATACGCTCCTCAAGACGATGGACACGGGACTCTTCCTTCTCAGGGAGACGATGTACACCTGGAGGGTCATCGCATCAGACGGCCTCGAGAACAGCGAAAGCGACTGGTGGACCTTCTTCACACCAGACTGGTCAAACGAGCCGCCGGATGAGCCGACAAACCCGACTCCGACCGCCGGCGCCATTGACGTCCAGATCACCGGCGTACATCTCACCTGGTCGGCGGAAGATACAGACCAGGACGACGTTCTCACATACACCGTATTCTTTGGTACGAACGATGATCCCGAACTCATCGCCGCAGGCCTCACCGAGACC
>DAOVNN010000077.1 GCA_030630165.1 Candidatus Krumholzibacteriota bacterium | reverse complement strand
CTTTCTGATGAACTTTTACTACCCTGCCGGGAAAGAGGCCAAGCGAAGTGAGCCTGTCGAGCCTCTGGTGATCGGTCGTAGCGATATAGACGACCCTGCCGCTCTCTCCCGGGGCGAGCTCGGCAAGAGGCACAACAGCCGTTTCGATCTGCTTCTGCGCCCTCTCACAGCATTTGCCCCTGGGAATATCAAGGCCGTGAGGGCATTTAGCCGGGTGCCCCAGCAGTGTGCAGATGTGATCTGTCACCTCCGGTGAGAGGAAATGCTCGAACGCGCAAGCGTCCGATTCTATGGCTGCATTCTCCCTGATGTTGAGCACGTCGACGAGAAGCCGCTCGGCCAGCCTGTGACGCCTGATGATGCCTCCCGCCCGTGACTTTCCCTTTTCGGTGAAATCGTACCTGTCCTCACCGGAGATTTTGAGATATCCGTGCTCGATGAGTTTCTCTATATGCCGTCTGTTGGCCGATCCAGTATGACTCGTCTCGATGATCCTGTCTGCGGACCTGGTCTCTCCCGACTCGGTCAGCATCCATACGCTCTCGAGTATCTCGTCTAGCGGGTCGTGATAACACGTGCTGTAATTGTTCACTGTGATTCCTCCAGGTTACAGGCGGAAATTAAGTCATTGGATATACAGATGTCAATCCTGATAATGCTTTTCCGCAGGACCCGGTAGATATATATTACAGGTGAAAGTCGAGACCCCCGAAAGGAGTGACATTGAAATCACGGTGGTTCGTTTCCGCGGCCATGATCACCATTATCCTCGTTTCAGCCGTATCCAGCGCCGGTGCGCAGGAGATGCGGCGCCTCACCGCCGGCATTCTCCCCGTATTCTACGTGTTTGACAGCGACTACTTCGGCATCGGAAACGGCGCTGGCGCGGATATAGTGCTTAGGTATGAGATCAAGCAGAACGTCTTCTTCGAGAATCGCCTCGGCGGATACGCCGCGAAGCAGGACGATCACAACATCACGGGGTTCAACGGCCAGGTCGGTGTGACCGCCTTCCTGCCTGTATGGATACCCTGGCGACCATCGGCGAGGTTCGCTCTCGCTCTGATGACCGCGAATCCCGTAATCTCTGATCCGGTCCAGGGGTTCCGTCCGTCACAGACCGTCTTCTACTGCGTCGCCGGCATCGGGATCACACGCTCGATAAGTGCCGACTTCCAGCTCGAGGCCGGAGCCGACATCCTCTTTACTCCATACAGCTACAGGATCTACCAGTTCTACAGGCAATACGTCGAGGTAAACCAGATGAGGTTCAACCATCTCGCACTCTTCATCGGCGCTTCTTATACCTTCTGATTGACTATCTGATCAGAACGATCTTCAGAGTGGTAGTGCCTTGTCCGGTGGATACCGTGCAGAAATAGACGCCGCTCGCGATCTTTCCCGGCTCCGGCTTCCAGGTCACTTCATACGTGCCTCGTCCATACGTAAGAGAACCGAGATCATCGACCAGCTTTCCAGAGACATCATAGAACCTGATCGTCACCGTTCTGCGGTCCGGCGTGAAGAATGTGATCTTAGTAGATTCACTGAAGGGATTTGGGTTCTGTCCGATGATATGAAAATCATAGTTATTGATCGAGTATACGCCGGAAAAAGTGAATTCCTCTTCCGTGTAATAGTAGATGACTTTCGCACTGTACCTGTAGGCGACTCCGGGCACCACGCTATCATCGAAACATTCAAAGCTGCCCGTTTCACTCCTGAGCGTGTCGCCCAACTGGGTGAAAGACCCGCCGTCATCCGATCGGTAGATGAGACTTCCGACAATGCCGTCGACCGGACTGACGAACCAGATCGGGTTGAGATAAAAAATACCTGTCTCGACATCTGAAGCAATGATCTGGAAGTCATGGTCGATCGTCGTATACACACCGGAGAACGTGAAATCCTCATGCACCATTTCGTATATCACCCTGATACTGTATCTGTAAGCCGTACCGGGTACTACGTTCTCATCGAGATATTCGAACCCCCCTGTCACACTCCTCAGCGTATCGCCCTGTTGCACGAAAGCTCCGCCTGCCTCTGACCTGAAAAGGAGGCTGCCGACCAGACCATCGAGGGGACTGACGGACCAGAACAGATTTATGTATTCGAGCCAGGATTCGACGTGTGCGGAGATGATATTGGAATTCACTGTAAGTCCGTCTTCAAGCGTACCCTGCTGCCCGTCTCCACTTGTCACCGTTACGTCCCATGCTCCTGAGAACAGCCCCGTTACATCGAACCCGGCGATGATCCTGTTCTCTCCGAACCACATGACCGAATCAGCCTTCAGCGTCTGCTCCTGCCTCGAGATCGAACATCCTGCTCCGTAAAGTATACCTGTCCCTCTGATATCGAAAAAGACCGTATCGGCTGCAGCTTTATCGATAATAGACGGATCGATAGAAGTGACGGAAGGCGCGGGCATCCCGGCCTTGAACAGGCCCGATCCGTTGTCGATGCCCGTAATGGAAACAGGAGTCGAAGTTCCATTGTTGTCCTGGCTCGACGGCCATGTAATCGTAGCGAAATTTCTGTTACCCGTGCTGCCTCTCCATGGATCACCAGAATCACCCAGATTGCCGGCCGGGCTCAGCAGATCGTACCGGCCATCGGCTTCCTCGAGGACGAGCCCCCTGGTCTGGGAATTACTGGAACCCCCGGAATTACCCAGCTTGGAGCAGGCAATGCTGTTCTCCGCATGCCATATAAGAAGTCCCTCTCCTGGAAGATGAGCATCGAACCCGGTCCTCGTCCTGTTCTCGACGAGGAAGTATTCCGCCGGTGGCGAGGTGTCGCGCCATCCTCCCCAGTCCTGCTCGAAATCGTTGAAGTAGTCCTCGCCGCCGCCTTCTACTTGAACATTGTCGATGAGAAGCGCTCTCGAAGGAGAGGAATTGTACCAGCCGTCTTCATCGCTGTAGTTGAAATCGGTGACGAACGCGAACGAGATCGTGTATTCGTACTCGAAACCGAGGTCCTGCAGGTAGGGGCTGAGATCGATGGTTTCCAGAGCAAAGTCATTCTGCCCGGTATAGACGGCCAGTGTCTCAATGTCGGTGCAGGTACTGAGCTGCAGAAGCGTATATGCGAAATCGTAGTCGTCCTCAAGATCAGTCTCGATATAGTACTGGAGCGTAACGGGGCCGCTGCCGTTATAAACGAAATTTCGGCTCATCGACTCGTCCCACAAGTTTCCGTAACCTGATTCTCCCGGCCATTTCCTGTAGTCCGCGTCGGCCGTGCTGTAGCCACATACGAGCCCCCATCCAAGCGCTGATGACGGCGGTACTGTACGCCTGAACCTCCTCGCGGGCGTATTCAGCCGGATCACCTCGCCGGACTGGATGACCGGCTGAAGCTGATACTGCACCGGAACCCTGCCTATATCGATCACATCGACCCAGCCCAGCTGCTCCTTCGACCACCCGCATGGGTGGGCCGGAGTTTCGGGAGTGTTCCAGTTGCCGCTCCCCATCAGACCCCAGTACCCGATACCGGAAGAGCCATATCCGTCGTAGAGGTCTGGCAATCCCAGTGTGTGCCCCAGCTCATGACAGAAGACCCCGATCTCTATCAGACCGGTGCTGCAGGAAACAGTCGGGGCCATGATATAATCGTCGATACGGATCATTCCGCCATTCGCCGATGGATCATCCGTCTCGAGCCATCCCCCAGGCACTCCATCCCAGAGACTGTAAACAAATGAATGCGACCACATATGAAAAGGATTACTGCTGCACTCAGCTCCGAATGTCGGATGGACCAGCACTACTACGTCCACATAACCGTCATCGTCCCCCGAGTTCGGCACACCGTCCGGACCGTCATTGTCATATATGCCGAAATCGACCTGGTCATCTACACCCGCAACCGCTTCCTCAATGAATTCGTCAGTTCTCGAATAACCCGCAGTCATGCCGCCATAAGGCCAGACGACATAATAATCCTCGTTGTTGGCGAGTTCGACCCACCCATAAATCTCGCCGGTGACAGTGAGCCGTCCATTTGAGGCCTCCTGGAAATACTCGGCCATCGTCCCCGTCTTCCATGGACCGTCGAACAGTTCGACCTGCAGCATAGGAAGGCTCTGCAGCGGCTGCCCGACATAATTTGTGTAGAGCCCGCCTATCACCGGGACCCGCATCGTGCCCGTGAGCGCGGCGCTTAACGGGGCGCCTGTCGAAAAGGCTGACAAGGACGCGGCGCGGACGGCATCTGCCTTGCCGATCCATCCTCTCTGAGGCAGGAAGGCACGCGAATCCTTCTCTTTTGCTATCCTGAATCCCTCGGGCAGTTCTCCCCCGCCTCGCGGCGATACGATGGCGGAAGCGCCGGCACTGAGAAGCATTATATAAAAAACCGGCAGCAGGGCTGCCGGCACAATTCGTTTTATAGATGGTCTGATCATCATAATGTCGTCTAGTCGGAGGGGTTCACCACTGCCTTGAAAGCCGACGCCCTGATTATCGGAAATCCTTCCTCACATTCAGCGACTGCGAGAAACTCGTTATCCAGGGAAGGCAGGATTGTAAAAACGGCATTGTCGAGGGGCCCGATCACCCTGAAAGTAAAGGTATGGATAAGTATCTTCGGTCCGGGAACGCACGGAGCGAACCTCTCACTGATCCCTCTCTGGAACGTGCCCATCGACATGACCCTGTCCATGCGGTACTTGTCATTCTCGATGACGACGCCCTCTGGCATCTCGAGACGGAACTGTGTTGAAGCGATCTCCTTGTACTCAGGACACACGAGATAGAGATATCCGAGGAATTCCTTCTGGCCTCTCTTGAGTTCCAGGGTCCTCTTCGTTCCTTCTTCATCGAAGAACAGGCCGTAGCTGACCTCCTCGTCAACGAATGAGATAGCCTCATCCTTCGTCACAGCCGGCTTCTCCGCTTCCGTCTCCTTTTTCCCGGCGCACGAAAGGGCCAGGAGAGGCAGCAGGACGAAGATAAGTACTGTCGATATCCTTCTCATTCTTTCACTTCCGCTCATTCTAACCATCCTCTCTGAAAGATGTTAAAAACTTCGTAACTTCTCAAGTGCTATCATTTCCTATGATAAACCGGTTTGAGGGAAGGATTCAAACGAATTCGGCCCATGATATTCCGATTGACCCCTAACGTCCCTTTCAATAGTATATTCGGGTCTGATACAGGGAACCCTACGCCCCGCGGGAGCCGGCAGGCTCCCTCCGGGAGGAGGATGAATTGAAGAACCGTCAGGATAAGTTCGACGCTCTTGAAAAAAAACGCGAGCAGGCCCTCCTCGGAGGAGGAAGGGCCCGGATAGAAAAGATACACAAGTCGGGAAGGCTCACCGCCCGGGAGAGGATACACATCCTCTTCGATGAGGGCACCTTCCAGGAGATGGGTGTCTTCGTGACCCACCGCAGCACCTGGCCCGGACTGGCCGAGAAAAAGATGGTCGGTGATGGAGTAGTATGCGGGCAGGGACTCGTAAACGGCAGATTGACTTTTTCTTTCGCTCAGGACTTCACGGTATTTGGAGGCTCGCTGGGTGAAGCTCATGCCGGCAAGATCCTTCGCCTGATGGACATGGCGCTCGACAATGGCGCTCCGGTCGTCGGGATCTCCGACAGCGGCGGCGCGAGGATCCAGGAAGGCGTGGCGGCGCTTGCCGGATACGCGGAGATCTTCCTTCGCAACACCCTCGCCTCAGGCGTCATCCCGCAGATATCGGCTATCATGGGACCGAGCGCAGGCGGCGCGGTCTACTCCCCCGCCCTGACCGACTTCATCTTCATGGTCGACAAGACGAGCCACATGTATATCACCGGCCCCAATGTGATCAAGCAGGTCACACACGAGGACGTTTCGCAGGAGGATCTCGGCGGCGCCTACACACACAATTCCAAGAGCGGCGTGGCCCACTTCATGGCCGAGGACGACGAGGACTGCATCGAGATGATCAAGGACCTGCTCTCCTATATCCCGCAGAACAATCTCGAGGATCCTCCCTTCGTCACGCCGGTCGACGACCCGAACAGGCAGGCGCCGGAGCTCAGGGATCTGGTCCCCAACGATCCGCGTGCTCCTTACGACATAATAAACGTCATCAAGCTCATCGTGGACGACGGCGAATTCTTCGAGGTCATGCCCCTCCACGCGCAGAATATCGTGGTAGGATACGCCCGCCTCAACGGACACTCGGTAGGCATCGTCGCCAACCAGCCGGCGCACATGGCCGGCGTGCTCGATATCGAGAGCTCGATAAAGGGCGCACGGTTCATCCGTTTCTGCGACGCGTTCAACGTGCCGCTGCTCACATTCGAGGATGTACCCGGATTCCTGCCCGGCACTGACCAGGAGTGGAACGGGATCATCAGGCATGGCGCGAAACTGATATACGCATACTGCGAGGCGACCGTCCCGAAGCTCACCGTGGTTACGAGAAAAGCTTACGGCGGAGCCTATTGCGTCATGTCGAGCAAGCACATCAGGTCGGACTACAACGTAGCCTGGCCGACCGCCGAACTCGCAGTCATGGGCGCCGAGGGCGCGGTAAACATCCTGTACAGGAAGGCGATCGCCGAGGCGGACGATCCGAAGGGTGAGAGACAGGCCAGGATGGACGAGTATACCGACCTCTTCAATAACCCCTATGTCGCGGCCGCGCTCGGATACCTCGACGACGTGATCATGCCCGAGGCGACGAGGCCGATGATCATTCTCGCACTGGAGAACCTGCTCAACAAGAGACAGACCCTCCCACCAAAGAAGCACGGCAACATCCCGCTTTAATATGGAGGTAGCCCTATGGCCGGCAAGAAAAGCCATGCCGACCGGCTGAAGGACTGGGAAAATAACATCTACGGCCCGTTCAGAGATAAAGGTGGCGAGCGCAGCGAGAAGTTCATCACCACATCGGACATCGAGGTAGGCCCTGTCGCCACTCCCCTCGACGCACCCGATGAGACCTATGACGACAGGCTCGGGATGCCCGGCACCTTCCCCTTCACCAGGGGCGTCTACCCGACGATGTACAGGGGACGGCTCTGGACGATGCGCCAGTACGCCGGATTCGGCAGCGCCGCCGAGACGAACAAACGGTTCAGGTATCTTCTCGACAAGGGTCAGACGGGGCTTTCCGTCGCCTTCGACCTTCCTACCCAGATGGGTTACGACTCCGACTCACCGATGGCTTTCGGCGAGGTCGGAAGGGTCGGCGTTGCGATAGACACGCTGGATGATTTCAGGACACTGCTCAGCGGTATCCCGCTGGACAAGGTCAGTACCTCGATGACGATCAACGCCACGGCCGCGATACTCCTGGCGATGTACGTCGCGCTCGCGGAGGAGTCCGGCGTCAGCATCGAAGCCATCAAGGGAACGATACAGAACGATATCCTCAAGGAATACTACGCTCGCGGCACTTACATCTACCCTCCCGCTCCGTCGATGAGAATCATCACGGACATCTTCTCCTGGTGCAAAGAGAACGCTCCGAAATGGAACACGATATCGATAAGCGGATACCACATCCGCGAAGCAGGCTCGTCGGCCGTTCAGGAAGTCGCCTTCACCCTCTCCGACGCTGTCGAGTACGTCGGCGCCGCGGTCAAGGCCGGGCTCGACGTCGATGAGTTCGCACCGCGCCTCTCCTTCTTCTTCTGCGTTCACAACAATGTCTTCGAGGAGGTGGCGAAATTCAGGGCCGCCAGGAGAATATACGCGAGGATAATGAAGGAACGTTTCGGAGCGAAAAAGGACAAGTCCTGCCTGCTGCGTTTCCACACACAGACCGCCGGCTGCTCACTGACCGCGCAGCAGATAGAGAACAACGTCGTGCGCGTCACACTGCAGGCCCTTGCCGCTGTCCTCGGCGGGACCCAGTCGCTGCACACCAACTCCAAGGACGAGGCCCTCAGCCTCCCCTCCCAGGAATCGGCGCTGACGGCGCTTCGCACTCAGCAGATCATAGCGGAGGAATCGGGCGTCTGCGAGTCGATCGATCCGCTCGGCGGCAGTTACTTCGTCGAGAAGATGACCGATGAACTCGAGGAGAAGATCCTCGAACTGATGGATCGCGTCGAGGGCATGGGCGGAATGGCGAAGGCTATCGAGGCTCAGTTCCCCCAGAAGGAGATTGAGCGTTCCTCCTGGCATTACCAGAGAGGCGTAGAGAAGGATGAGATCACTGTCGTCGGCGTCAACAGGTACACCGGCGGCGACTACTCGGTGAAGAACGAGTTCAGGGTCGACCCTGAGATAGAGAAGAGCTATGTAGACAACCTCGCCCGCATGAGGAAAGAGCGCGACGCCTCTGAGGCGGCCCGCCTGCTCAACGCTGTCGTCGAGACAGCGCGCGGCGCAGGCAACCTCATGCCGCCGATAATCGAGGCGGTAAAGAGCGGCTGTACACTCGGCGAGATATCATCATCCATGGAGAAGGTGTTCGGACGCTACTCGCCAGGAGCTTCCTGATCACAGAAGATTTGAACGGAGGATATGATGCCCGACCGGCTCGGAAAACTTGGACATATTGGAATAGCAGTCTCAGATCTTGAAGAAGCGAAGAAGCTCTACGGAGAGGTACTTGGATTCACACTCACAAAAGAGATGGAGATGCCCGAGCGCGGTCTGAAGGTCGCCTTTTTCGAGACGGGCAACACGAAGATAGAGCTCCTTGAAGGAACTACTCCCGAGAGTAATATCACAAAGTACATCGAGAAGCGCGGCACAGGGATCCATCACCTCAGTTTCGAGGTCGACGATATCCGCCGCGTGATGAAGGAACTCGCCGACGACGGCGTACGCCTGATAGACCAGGAACCGCGCACCGGCGCCGAGGGACACCTGACCACCTTCATGCATCCGAAATCCACGCTGGGCGTGCTTCTGGAGATTGAGGAAGAATAATCCCGACAGGCATGGAAACAGAAAGGGCGCTTCCACCAGGAAGCGCCCTTTTCATTTCTACTGATCGACCGTGATCTACTCGTAGTCGTAGAATCCCTTCTTTGTCTTACGTCCGAGATAACCGGCCTCTACCTTCTTCACGAGCAGAGGGCACGGCCTGTACTTCGGATCCCCGAGCCCGTCGTGCAGGACCCTGAGGATGCTGAGGCATATGTCGAGGCCGATAAGATCGGCAAGCTGCAGCGGTCCCATCGGGTGGGCCATGCCGAGCTTCATCACGCCGTCGATAGCCTCGGCGGTCGCGACTCCCTCCATCAGGCAGAAGCACGCCTCGTTGATCATCGGCATGAGAATCCTGTTGGCAATGAAGCCGGGGTAATCGTTGACCTCGATCGGAGTCTTGCCGAGCTTCTCGCTGAGCTCGGTGACAGCCTTCGTCGTGGCGTCATCGGTAGCCAATCCCCTGATGATCTCTACGAGCTTCATCATCGGAACGGGATTCATGAAATGCATCCCGATGAACTTCTCCGGCCGCGATGTAGTCGCGCCGATCGCCGTGATCGAGATCGACGAGGTATTGCTCGCGAAGATCACTTCGGGTCCGCATACTCCATCGAGTTCTCCGAAGATCTTCGTCTTGACGTCGAAGTCCTCGAATACCGCTTCTATGACCAGACCGGCGTCCGCCGCGGCGGACAGCTCGGTCGATATCGATACGCGGCCGAGGATCTCTTTCTTGTCATCTTCGGAGATCTTCTCTTTCTTTACGAGACGCGAAAGGCTCTTGTCTATTGCCGCGACGCCCTTCTGCACGAACTCGTCCTTGATGTCGATCATCGTAACGGAGAATCCTTTTTGCGCGAATACCTGCGCGATCCCGTTCCCCATCGTTCCGGCGCCTATAACGGCGACCTTCTCGATTGCCATCAGTCTGTCTCCCTTCATCCTGGTTATTTTTTAAAGCATCTCCACGCTCAGGGCCACGGCGTTTCCTCCGCCCAGGCAGAGCGTCGCCAGCCCCTTCTTCCCGCCCGTCTGCTTGAGAGCGTAGAGCAGGGTCACGAGTATCCGTGCCCCCGAGCATCCGATCGGATGTCCCAGCGCCACGGCGCCACCGTGGATATTGACCTTCGAGGGGTCCATACCAAGGTCCTTCATCACGGCGCACGGCTGCACGGCGAATGCCTCGTTGAGCTCGATCAGGTCAAAGTCCTCGATTTTCATCCCCGTCTTCGCGAGCAGCTTCGGAACAGCTATCGTGGGAGCCATCATGACGAGCTCGGGCTCGATTCCGCCGGTGGCGTATCCGGTCACCTTCGCCATAGGCTTGACTCCGAGCTCGGCAGCTTTCGTGTCCGTCATCAGGACCAGTGCCGCGGCGCCGT
>DAOVNN010000204.1 GCA_030630165.1 Candidatus Krumholzibacteriota bacterium | reverse complement strand
CCATGCCTACATCAGCGGGTACCCAGTCCGTGTGCCGCGGCACCATGCTCCAGCTTGCCGACGTACTGTGGAACGCCGTGTGGGAGTACGTGTCCGTTGAACAGGCCAGGCATCAACCGGAACATGGAGCTATGTGTTGACGAATGCACGTTCGTGCAGCTTCATACCACGATTCCTCATCCGATTTGCTTGAACGTATGTTTCGAGTGGTCTGCCAGCAAGGGATCGTTCTTGGATCCGACGGCATCGGATCCCCTGTTCTACGTGCCGTCCACGCATTTCCCCAACGGGGAAGACGTGTGGGTCGTTGTGACGATTACTGACGGAAGCGGCGCGCGGTATACGGATCAGATCAAGCTGCACGTGGTGAATATCCGCTAAAACCGATTAGACTCGCCCATCCCCATGTTTTGTGGGACGGGCAAGTGCTCATTTCGACGAGCGGAGTGGTGCGTCCGGTATTTCCGCCAAAAAGGAACACGTCGTGAATCAAATCTGTGTGTTGTTCGATATGGACGGCACGATTTATGATTCCGGCATCGATTTCCTGGCCATTCGCGAACGACTCGGCTTGCCGCAGAACGGGATGCCCATTCTTGATCAGCTTCGAACCGTCTCTGCTGAGACTCGAGCTCGCGGCCTCGAATTGCTTCACTCGGCGGAAGCCGAGGGCGCAGCCAACGGACAACTGATTCCCGGTACGATCGAGTTGCTCGCATGGCTCCGAGGGCGGGGCATTCGATGTGCCCTGATCACCAACAATTCACGCCGCAGTGTGGAAGCCGTTCTCGCAAAGCATCCGTTGTCCTTCGATCTCATCCTGACAAGGGACGACGGCGCAGCCAAGCCCGAACCCGACCTGTTTCTCAAGGCGCTGGAACGGCTTCACGTTCAGCCTTCTCATGCGGTGGTTGTCGGAGATACGCATCTCGATGCGCTGGCTGCTCACCGAGCCGGAATTGAAGAAATCCATCTTGTCTCGCTACGCAATTGGATGGCCGCGCTCATTCCGGCGGACATCGCGTACAAACCGGCAGCAGATTTGAACGACGTCCGCGAACGAATGGTCGAATGGCTGAAGCGCGGAAACGTCTCCGGCTTCGCGGAATAAACAGCAGCCTAGGATGAAGTCCAGATCGTTCCTTGCGCCGTATCCTTGAGCGTGATCCCCAATTCAGCCAACTGGTCGCGGATACGGTCGGCCAGCTCGAATTCCCGCTTCTCCCGCAGTTGCTTGCGCAACTCGATCAGCAGCGTCATGAGCCCGTCTTCCAATCCGCCTTTACGGGTTTTGGCTGTCGAGAACAGGCCCAACGGCTCGCCAAGCTCTTTGATCAGAACTGCCGCATTGCGTAGAGCCAACCGGTTGTTGTCCATCGCCTCGGCGCGGAAGCGATTGGTCGCGGAGACCAATTCCTGGATCACGCCGATGGCGGCGACGGTATTCAAGTCATCGTCCATGGCTTCGACGTAGCGAGTGCGGAATTCACTGAGGGAGTGCACGAATGCCTTCCCAGCGTCAGCATAAGCGCCAGAGGAATCACGAAGCTCAGCCTCTACGTCGGAAAGCAACGTTCGGATTCTCGTGACGGCTGTTTGCGCGGCTTGCAGTCCCTCGTCGGAATAATCCAGCGGTTTGCGATAGTGTCGCGACAAGTAGAAGTAGCGAACGGTTTCGGGATCGTACGACGCAAGCACGTTCTTGGCGTAATCGAAATTGCCGAGGGACTTGGACATCTTCTCGCCACCGATGGACAGCATGCCGTTGTGCAGCCAGAATCGGAAGAATGGCTTGCCTGTCGCGGACCCTGATTGCGCGATCTCGTTCTCATGATGCGGGAAGACGAGGTCCATCCCGCCGCCGTGCATGTCGAGGGTCTCGCCGAGATACTTCATCGACATCACCGAGCACTCGATGTGCCATCCCGGTCGGCCCGGACCCCACGGGGAATCCCATGCGGGCTCCCCCTCCTTGGCTCCCTTCCAGAGGGTGAAGTCGAGGGGATCCTCTTTCTCGTCGCCTACCTCGATCCTCGCGCCCGACTGCAGGTCGTCTATGATCCTGCCGGAGAGCTTCCCGTAGGCGGGGAACTTCCGCACACGATAGTAGACGTCGCTGCCGCCCTTGTAGGCGAAACCTTTCTCCTCGAGCTTCGAGATCAGTCCGATGATGTCGTCGATGTGCTCTGTCGCCCTGGGATAGATGTCGGCCGGTATGATGTTCAGCTCGCCGGCGAACCTGAAATATTCGTCGATGTTTCTCTGGGCGACCTCTGTGAATTCGATGCCCTCGTCGTTCGCCTTCGATATGATCTTGTCATCGACGTCGGTGAAGTTCTGCACATACTTCACGTCATACCCCGTGAACTTCAAGTAGCGCCTGATCATGTCGCCGGCGACGAATGCCAGCATGTGTCCCATGTGCGGCTTGTCCTGTACGGTCATCCCGCAGAAATAGATCCCGACCTTCCCGTCATGGACCGGCTGGAACTCCTCTTTTCTGCCCTTGTACCTGTTGTAGACCTGCAGTGACATCGATCTTATCCTTCCTCCCGCCGTTCCCTCAGAAGAGCCCGGCTACCGTCTTTGCGTCCAGTGCCCTCGTCACCTCGACGAGTAGTTTCACGGTGCTGTCGAAATCCTTCCTCAGCACGATTCCCGCGGCACTGTGTATATAGCGTGTCGGAATCCCGATGACAAGTGTCGGGACCCCCGATTCATTGAGGTGTATCCGTCCCCCGTCCGTTCCGCCGAACGGGATGGCGCTGAAATGGTACGGGATCTTCCTGCGGTCGGCGACATCGGCGACCAGGTCCCTCAGTTTCGTATTGGGGATGAGCGTCGCGTCATAGACGCATATCGATACGCCTCCGCCGAGCTTCTCGGGCTCTTCCTCCGACGAGCCGGGAAGATCCCTGGCGATGTTGACATCGATGGCGAAGCAGACGTCGGGCGCGACGGTGTGTCCGCTCGTCACCGCACCCCTGATGCCCACCTCCTCCTGCACCGTGCCGACGGCATAGACGCTGTTCGGCAGAGCCATCTTCGAGAGCTTGTGCATGACCTGGCATATCACCGCGCAGCCGAGACGATCGTCCCATGCCTTGGCCATGTATGTCTTCCCGCCGTGCAGAACGGTGAAAGGAAAGACGGGGACCACCGGGTCCCCCGGCCTGATGCCGAGGCTCTCCGGTTTCTTCTTCCCTGTCAGGCCGACGTCGATGAACATATCCTTCGACTTTACCGGCTTGTCCCTTTCCTCCTTCTCCATCAGGAAGGGAGATCTCGTCCCGACGACACCGGGTATGCCGCCCTTTCGCGTAATGATCCTCACCGGCATCCCGATCAGCTTCGGGGACCACCAGCCGCCGAGCGTGTTGAATCTCACGAAATTCCCCGTAAAGTGAGAGACCATCAGACCGATCTCGTCCATGTGGGCTGTCAGCATTATCCGGGGGGCATCCTCCCCCCTGGAGAGTTTGCCGATGAACGACCCGAGACGATCCCTGCTGATCTCGGTGATATTTCCGAGATGTTTCTTCATCAGGGCAAAGATCTCGCCCTCAGCGCCGGAGACTCCGGCCGCTTCGGTGAATTCCTTCAGGAGCTTTTCCGTATTGTCCATATCTCCCTCGCTATCTGCCTCTCTCCCGGGCCATCAGGCAAATCCTCTCAATGAGTTCATCGAACGACAGGTCGGCCTCAGCCGCTGCCATCGGAACGAGGCTCAGCTCGGTCATCCCCGGCAGGGTATTGACCTCGAGGCAGTACGGCTCGCCTTCCTCGCTCAGCCGGAAATCCACCCTCGCGTAATCCCTGCAGTCGAGCGCGTTCCAGGCCAGCAGCGCCTCTCGTTTTATCCTGTCCTCGATCCTTTTATCTATCTTCGCGGGAACCTCGTACCTGCTCGTTCCCTTCGTGTATTTCCTTTTATAGTCGTAGAAGCCGCCCTCGGGGATGATCTCGACGATCGGCAGTGACTCTCCCTCGAGCACCGCGGCGGTGACCTCCCTGCCCGGTACATATCTCTCGACGAGCATCTGCCCGCCGTACTGCGCCGCCTCGTCAAGCGCTGCGGGCAGGTCCTCTGCCTTCTCGACGTAGGAGAACCCGACGCTCGAGCCCTGATTGTTCGGCTTGATCACAACGGGAAACCCTATCCCCGTCTCGATCGTATCCAGGACGCGGTGAAGTTCCACGTCGCCGCTGACCCTGGTCAACGCGTGCGGGGCAGTCTGTACGCCGGCCTCGTTGAAGAGGGCCTTGGACCGGTCCTTGTTCATCGCGAGCGCGCTGCCAAGCACGCCGGTCCCTGTGTATGCCTTGCCGGCCGTCTCGAGAAGGGCCTGTATGGTTCCGTCCTCTCCCGCTCCGCCATGGAGCCCTATGAAGACGAGCTCGGCCTCGAGGATCCCCGGAAGTTTCAGCCACTCGAAGACTTCACCTGCGGAAAGAGGGGCGATCGCCTCGGGCGGCGCGTCACCTATCACGGCGCGGCAGGAATCTGACTGCTCCGCCGCGGGCATAGCGGGATCGACGGGGCAGACCTCGTGGCCGCGACGGCGGAGCGCCTCGAGCACTCCCTGTCCGCTGACCAGAGATACCTCTCTCTCTTCGGAGGTTCCTCCCATCAGGACGGCGATATTCATCTTTTTTCTTCTGCTCATCATCTCCCCTGCCTCGAAATATTCTCAATGGCCGCGCCTATGGAGGCGGCTGCATCCTCTCTCCCTCTCAGGACGAGTATCGATGTGAGGTCGGGGCCGTGGGACATCCCGGTGACGGCGACCCTCAGCGGCATAAACAGACCCTTGCCCTTGACTCCCGTTTCCTTGCCTGTCTCTTTTATCGCAGCCTTGAGAGGATCGTAGCTCCAGTCGGAAAGAGACGCGAACTTCTTCTTCAGTGCGGCAAGCAGCATGTCCGTTCCCGCCAGTACCTCGAGTGCGCTCGTGTCGTAGTCGGGCGGACCCGGCATGAACGAAGCCGTCTCGGCAGGAAGCCTCTCGAAACAGGGCAGGTTCTCAGAGGCCATGTCGAATATCCGCGAGAGTTCATCGCGGCTGTATCTTCCGGTCAGCTCTTCGGGGAAGAACGGCATCGCCTGATCGAGGTAGAGCCCGGAGCCGCCCCGGCGGATATGATTGGCGCTGACCCAGTTCAGCTTGTCTTCATCGAAGATGCTCGGGCTGTCCGATACACGCGACAGTTCGAACTCGGCTACAAGATCGCCTGTAGACAATATCTCGTCCTCGCCCTTCGTCGACCATCCGAGGAATGCGAGGTAGTTGATCAGCGCTTCGGGCGGATATCCCTTTTTCCTGTAATCCGCTATGTTCGGGGCGCCGTGCCTCTTGCTCAGCTTCGACCTGTCGCTCCCCAGGATCAGCGGGATGTGCGCGAACAGAGGGACCGGCATATCGAGCGCATCGTAGACGAGGAGCTGGCGGATCGTATTCGACAGGTGCTCCGCCCCT
>DAOVNN010000115.1 GCA_030630165.1 Candidatus Krumholzibacteriota bacterium | reverse complement strand
GACCTCGGCATCCACATTGCCGTAATCACCAACGGTCCCCTGATAGGGCTTCAGGATGTAAGGGAGGAGCTGGCGGCCGCGGACTGGGTATCGCTCAAAGTCGATGCCGTGGACGAGCAGACATGGCGCCGGATCAATCACCCGCACAGGGCTCTGGACCTGAACAATATCCTGCACGGCATGATCGAATTCAGGAGGACGTTCGCCGGGACCCTCGTGACCGAGACGATGCTCGTAGCCGGCGTGAATGACACCAGTCGGCACGCGTCAAAGACAGCTGAATTCCTTGCCGAGCTCCGGCCAGACAGAGCCTACGTGGCAGTGCCGACGAGACCGCCGGCAAAAGATCAGGTGAAGCCGCCGGACGCCGAGGCTCTGTTGCGTTATTACAAGATGATCGAGACTCAGATCGCCGGCGCCGAATACCTCATCGGATACGAGGGCAATGACTTTGCATCCGCCGGCGACCCGGCTGAGAATCTTCTCGGTATCACGGCGGTGCACCCGATGCGCGAGGAAGCGGTGGGAGAGTTGCTGGAAAAAGCGGGCGCGGACTGGGACGTCGTGGAGCAGCTCGTACGTGAAGGCAGGATGCTCCGCGTGCAGTATGAAAACAGCAGGTATTACCTGCGGAGACCATCAGGGAGACTCGATTGATGCGGGGATTTGATCCGATCGCTGAAACCTACGACCGGTGGTACGACACTGCCGAGGGGCGGACCATTTTCAACGCCGAGCTGGCCTGTCTTCGCTCACTCTGCGAACATCGCCGGGGCAGATGGCTGGAGGTGGGTGTCGGGACCGGCCGCTTCGCCTCCATGCTTGGTATTGCCGAGGGAGTCGATCCGTCTCCCCGGATGCTCGAGCTTGCCGCCGGCCGGGGCGTCAGGACATACGCGGGATACGCGGAGGACCTCCCCTTCCCTGACGGTTCTCTCGACGGAGTGCTCCTGGCGCTTGCGCTCTGTTTTGTTGACGATCCCGGGCTGACGGTGAGGGAATGTTACCGGGCCCTGCGACCTGAGGGAATGCTTCTCGTCGGAATCATCCCTGCCGACAGTCCCTGGGGCAGAGCATACGAAAGGAAGAGGGCGGAAGGGCATCCGGTATATTCCCTGGCTACATTCCTGTCGTCATCCGGGATGGTCGCGCTGACAGAAGGCACTGGCTTCTCCCTCATGGCAGCGGCGAGCACCCTCTTATGGGAACCTGGCGGCCCTGCTGATATCGAGTCCCGTGTTGAGGCCGGGATCATTCCCGAGGCGGGATTTATCGGCTTCCTGTTCGAAAAACGGGAATACAAGATCTCAACCCTGGCATGAATCTACAGGTGGAGGCGCCTCTTCAATTCACGGGCGTTAGCCCGGCTGACAGGTATGACCGGCCCGTCGTCGCTGCCCATCCTTATCCTGAACGAGTTGTTTTCCCAGGGGATTATCTCGCGGATCCTGTATACGTTGGCGAGGTAGGCCCTGTGGACCCGCATGAACATCCCGGCGGGCAGCTCGGACTGCAGCTCATCGAGCGAGCGGCGCGCGGAGGTTCCCTCAAGATCGCCGGTAACGATCGATACTTCTCCATCGGAGACGCCTGCATAGAGTATCTCCTGCACATCGACCATGACGACGCTGCTTCCCCGCCTGACAGGCACCCTCTGAGCGAGAGCGCCGACGCTTCGCAGCAGCTCGTCGAGATCCTGGCGCGGAACAGTTCCCCGCACCCTCTCAGCGGCCCTGCCGAGCGCCTCGCGGAGCCTGTCCTCGTCGACAGGCTTGAGAATGTAGTCGACCGCGTGGACGTCGAATGCGCGGATAGCATACTGGTCGTAGGCAGTGACAAATATCACCGGCGGGATATCGCCGGTCTCGCCCAGCCTGCCGAGGACCTGGAATCCGTCGAGGCCGGGCATCTGGATGTCGAGCAGAACGATATCGGGCTTACCGCCCTGGATCATCTCGACCGCCTTGATGCCGTTTGCCGCCTCACCGGCCTTCTCGAACCCCTCGATCTTGCCGAGTATTCTCGTCAGGTCCCTCCGCGCCGGCCTCTCATCGTCGACAATAAGTACCTTCAATGCCTCATTCGACATAGCTCCCCCTTTCGACGGGAAGCTCTATCCGAATCTCAGTGCCCTCACCGGGGACCGACTCGATCGTCAACGACTGCTGCTTCCCGTAGGCCACCGACAGCCTCTCCCGTACGTTCTTCAGTCCGATCCCCTGGCCGACTTCGCCGGCGAACCCTTCGCCGTCATCCCTCACCACTATCAGCAGCTTCTCCCCGTCACTCTCCGCCTCGACGTGGATCGTGCCGCCGTCGACACGGCTGGATATTCCGTGCCTGACGGCATTCTCGACCAGCGGCTGCAGGAGCATTGACGGAACGGGGACATCGAGCGCCCTCGGGTCTATCTCCTTTTCGACCCTGATCCTCTCCGGGCCGAACCTTGCCTGCTCGAGACTGAGGTAATCGTCGATGAAGTCGAGTTCGCTGCTCAGCGGCACGAAATCCTCCGTGCCGTGGAGAAGCTTGCGCAGGATCCCGGCGAGTTTGACGAGGATCCATCTTGTCTTGTCCGGCTCGGACCAGATGCAGGACGTGGCTGCATTGAGCGTATTGAAGAAGAAATGGGGATTGATCTGCCGTCTCAGCGCGTCGAACTTCGCCTGGACCGCCGCGGCCCTCTGCTC
The DNA here is from genome assembly GCA_030630165.1 of Candidatus Krumholzibacteriota bacterium. Classification (GTDB taxonomy): domain Bacteria; phylum Krumholzibacteriota; class Krumholzibacteriia; order Krumholzibacteriales; family Krumholzibacteriaceae; genus JAUWCL01. The sequence continues at coordinate 5,799 of DAOVNN010000115.1, read as the reverse complement.
CTCGAGGAGCATCTCGACACGTGTGTTGTTCCATATCTTGAGCGGGATGCCGACGCACGCGAGGGTGGAAAACCATACGAGCAGGTTCATCCAGTAATGATCCGGTGTGAAGGCGAAGAGTATCCGTTTCCCCACGTATCCCGCGATGACTGTCCTCGAGACATCGAGGGCAAGCACGGCGAAGAAGACCATCGCGATCGCGTCGAATCGCTTCTCCCCCTTGAAGATCTTCCACGAGCGCGAGAGTCCCCTGTAGAAAAACGGGGTAAATCCCCATATCTCCTCGCGCCTCTCGGGTTTCAGCCCGATCGCGCCTCCCAGGCCGGAGCAGGCGAGGAGGTAGACGGGCGTAAGCCATTCCCCGGCCAGAACGGCCGGAACGGAGACGAGCAGTGCCGCCATCGCCCCCGGCCCCGTCCCGCAGAGGAGACCTATGAGGAAGACCCCCGGCATCGAGATATCGACCCCCTCGTAACCGACCATAAGGCGTACAGCCGTTCCCGCGGTGATCAGGGCCCCGAATATCAGGGCGAACCACCAATCCTCCCTGCGGGTCCTCGTCTGTGTGAATATCAGTCTCTTGAAGTAGTTCGAGGTCACAAGCACCCCGGCGATACTCGCCATGATACCGAGCCTCAGGAAGAGAAGAAAGAGGATGTACTGGTCGCCTGTCAGGGTGATCCGTGTCAAAAGAGCTCTCCCGTAAAGTTTTCAGTGATTATACCGTCAGAAAAGAGCGCGGGCAAGTAATCATCCCCCGCGGCGCTGCTCCTTGTAAATACGCCGTATCTCTCCGAACTCCTCCATGTAGAGCCCCTCCCTGAAGTCGGGGAAGGACCACGGGAGCGTTCGCCACTCGTGGTCCTCGAACATCAGGACAGGATCGGCGTATACTCCATGGCCAAGGTATATCTTCTGCGGCCCCTCCTTGAAGGAAGCGAGGACCGCCTTGAAGTAATCGATGTAGCCCGGATCTATATTGACCGTGCGACCGGCCTCGCCCGAAAGTTTCTCTTCCAGCCGGTCGACATCGAGTTTTACTTCTACCAGGCCAGGTGCTTCCCCCAGCCTCGAGAATGATACGATCACCCTGTTGATGGCCGGGCCCATCTCGTCCTCATAATAGTCGGTCATGTCAAATGGATGCGGAGGTCCGATGAAGTCGGCCTCGCCGAGGATATCGCTCAGTCCACCATCGATCACGGCCCGCGGCTCGACGCCTTCAGCAAGAAGGAGCGCGGCGAAGAATTTTACCGGCGCGCCCTCACCAGGTCTGCCTGCTTTTGGATGCGCCATCCTTCCTTCATCCTTTCTATCAGCCTGCGCGCCTCGGCTGTGATATCCCCGGGGATGCCGAACTCGGCTTCTATTCTATTTTCGAGGTCGGCGCGTATGTTCTCGTTGAGCTTCATATCCCCGCGGCGAAGCCGGAGGTGATGGTCACGGATGTAGAGATGCCCGCCCTCCGTCAGTTTTGTCAGCTGCAGTGAGTTCATCATCGGCAATGCGAACGAGGCCTGCCAGTGCCTGAAGAAGATCGCCTTCGAGACGGGCGTCGTCCTGAGCCTGTAACGCCAGCTCTTCTCGCCGCCCGCTATCGTGAAGAGGTCGTAGCTCGCCGCGCCTCTCGGCCGAAGCTCGACCTTTCCGAACGATGTGGGGATGATAACGGGGTTCCCTGTCAGCTCTACCGGATCACCCAGCAGATATCCCGGGTCGACGAGATACTTCTTCCCTCCGATCCGGACGATCAGTGCGCAGTGGATATTCCTTCTCTTCATGTCCGCCATAGCAGGATAGCATTTGTATCCCGCTGAAGAGAGGATCGCGCCGAGGCACCATGTCAGGGAGAAGCATGTCCCTCCCGTATGGCTCTCGACGAAGCCCTTCATGACCTCCTCGGGTCCCCGCAGCCGAAGGACAGGATCAGGCTCGTTGAATTTGCGGATTATCTTCGTCACGTTCTCATACGGGACCTGCGAATAGCCTGCGACGACGGCCGTCAGCAGATCCAGATCGGGGTCGCCGGTGGCAATACCGAAATGGCCGAAGAATATGTTTTCCGCTCCTGTGCCGTTCTTTGTCAAATCTACTCCCACCTTGCTTAACACATTACAGAATAAAGAGATTCGGGCCAGATTGCAACGACCGCGTTATATCTGTCTTCCGGAAAGCGACATGGTTGACAACGCCGAGCCGTATGATATATATTGATTCCCCGTTTATATTTGAATCAATGCGCCGCCGGCAAGGCTTTTCGCCGGGGCCGGCTGAACGAATCACTGAACAGGAGGCTCGCACTTGTCTTCCACCAAAAAGTTCGACTTCGCCCCGCGCAGGGGATATTACGCCGAGATCGGCCCCAAGGAGGCCAAAAGTATTCCTGCGGACCGTGTGAAGATGTTCGATGATTTCGATCTGATCTACAGGACGCTGTGCGGCATCCTTTACAACTTCGTGCCGAAGTCGGGACATCCCGGCGGCAGCATCTCGTCCGGAAAGATCGTCGAGGGAGTACTGTTCTCGGCAATGAAATACCGCATGGGAGATCCCGAGTGCAGGGACGCGGACATCATCTCCTACGCGGCCGGCCACAAAGCGATGGGCCTCTACGCGATGTGGGCGCTCAGAAACGAGTGCCTCCGCGTATCCCATCCCGATATGCTCCCCGGGCCGGAGAGGCAGCTGAGGCTCGAGGATCTTCTCGGCTTCCGCCGCAACCCGACACAGGAGACTCCCCTGTTCAATAAATACAACGCCAAACCCCTCGACGGGCACCCGACCCCGCTGACCCCGTTCGTAATGCTTTCGACCGGCGCCTCGGGCGTCGGCGTCACGACGAGCTTCGGCCTCGGGTTCGGCGCGATGGACATGTACGGCAAGGATGCCCCCTTCCTTCACGTCATCGAGGGCGAGGGCGGCATGACACCGGGCAGGGTTGCCGAGGCGATGGCCACCGCCGCCACGGCGCAGATGTGGAACATCATAATGCACGTCGACTGGAACCAGGCGTCGATCGACTCGAACCACGTATGCCGCGACGGAGCGGAGCCGGGCGAATATGTCCAGTGGATGCCGGCCGAGTTCTGCTACCTGCACGACTGGAACGTCATCTCCGTCGAGGACGGCCATGATATCGCGCAGGTCCTTGCCGCGCAGAAGTACGCGATGGAGAACATCAACACTCAGCCGACCGCCATCATCTACCGGACGGTCAAGGGCTGGAAGTACGGGATCGAGGGACGCAAGTCGCACGGCGCGGGCCACGACTTCTGTTCCGAGGAGTTCCGCAATACGCTCAAGCCGCTCGAGAAGAGGTTCGGAGTCGCGTTCCCCGAATGGTGCGCCGACAAGACCCCGACAAGCATCGAGGGCAACTTCTACGATTACCTGATGGAGATCAGGAAGATCCTCGAAACAAACACAGAGCTGGCCTCCTTCTTCGGCAACCTCCTGAAGGAAGCGGACGAGAATCTTACGAAGCTCGGCAGAAAAGTACGCGACGGCGCTCCCGATATCAAAGCCATCTACGCCGACGGGATCTCCGCAACGGACATACCGGAGGAGCTGACCTACGAGGTCGGCGGCTCGCAGACGCTGCGCGCAGCCCTCGGTGAAGCCCTCAGCTATCTCAACAAGAAGAGCGGCGGGGCGATATTGGCCGCCTCGGCCGACCTCATTGGATCAACAAGCATCAACATGGCGGCGAACGGGTTCCCCGAGGGATTCTTCAACGCCGTAACGAATCCCGGGGCGAGGCTCCTCTCGATCGGCGGGATCTGCGAGGACGCGATGGGCGGGGTCATGGCCGGCATCTCGACCTACGGCGGCCACATAGGAGCGGGCTCTTCCTACGGGGCCTTCATCGCCGCGCTGCAGCACATCACGGCGAGACTCCACGGTATCGGCCAGCAGATGAAGCACGATTACAACGGCGAGCCGTTCAACCCGTGGCTTCTCGTCTGCGCCCATGCCGGACTGAAGACGGGAGAGGACGGACCGACCCACGCCGACCCCCAGGCGCTGCAGCTCCTGCAGGAGAACTTCCCGCAGGGTATCCTGATTACGCTCACGCCGTGGGATCCGCAGGAGATGTACCCGATGCTCATTACGGCCCTCAAGAAGAGGCCGGCGGTCATCGCGCCGTTCGTGACACGCCCGAACGAGAAGATCTTCGACCGCGCCGCCCTCGGCATGCCGCCCGCTACCGAAGCGGTTACTGGCGTCTACGCGATGCGCAAGGCCGACCGGACGAAGAAGCCGTACCACGGCACACTCGTCCTTCAGGGCAGCGGGATCACCAACACATTCGTCGAGGAGGTCCTCCCGAGGATCATCGAGGCCGATCTCAACATGAACATCTTCTACGTCGCCAGCGCCGAGCTCTTCGACATGCTGCCGGTAGAGAAACAGCATGAGATCTATCCCGAGGAATGCGCGCTCGAGGCGATGGGGATGACCGGGCTCACCCTTCCGACGATGATGCGATGGGTCACCTCGGAAGAGGGGCGCCGCAGAACGGTGCACGCATTCCGCAGGGGCCACTACCTCGGAAGCGGCCAGGCCCACAAGGTCTTCGAGGAGGCAGAACTCCACGGAGAGGGCCAGTGGAAAGCGGTCAAGGAGTACGCCGATTTCATGGCGGCAAAGTAAGACTCCGCATCGCAGCATGACAGACGAAGAGCCCGGGCCTGAGACCCGGGCTCTTTTTTTACAGGAAAAAAACTGCTTTGGATCCAGGAAAATGAATAGTTGACAGAAAAGCGGATTCTTATTAAACTAATTGAAACTGAATTTCATTTTCAATACGAGCAGGAGATCATGCGTGAATCAAGAGGTTTCTACAAATAAGGGATTCTTGTACAGATAAGCGGTAACGGTAAAAATATGATGAACAAGAGCTTTCGAGACTATCTTCGCAGTAAAGGGCTGAAATCGACCCACCAGAGGGAAGTTGTCGTTGATCTGTTTCTGCGATTGGACACGCATTGTAGCGTTGAAGACCTTTACCACGCGGCCCAAAGGAAAGATAAGCGAATTGGTTACTCAACCGTCTACCGTACATTGAAGTTACTCGTGGAGGCGGGCCTGGCAGAGGAACGCCGATTCAGCGGGGAGGTCACCCGATTCGAGCTGGTGCATAGAGGAAAGCATCACGATCATCTGATCTGCATTAAATGCGGCAGGATCATTGAATTTACAAATGACAGAATCGAGAAACTTCAGGAGAAAGTAGCAAAGAAACACAATTTCAAGATATCAGACCACAAGTATGAGATCTACGGGTACTGCAGCAGGTGCAAGAAATGATTTATTATCCTGGATTATAGGGAGTGATTGTTGGTCGCCAAGAACACAAATTTGACTCGAATGAACAAGAGGGAAAGCGGGATTGTTCATAAAATTCTCGGGGGGCATGGTGTGACCAGGAGGTTGGAAGCCCTGGGTGTGAGACCGGGTGTTCCGATAACCAAGATTTCATCACAACTCAGGAGAGGCCCTATCACTATTCAACTGGGCAATACCCAGATTGCCCTTGGCTTCGGCATTGCGAGAAAGGTCATTGTGAAGACATGAAGAATGGCAGTTCCGGGACAATCCGAAGAGTGCTCTTGATGGGCAATCCTAATGTCGGCAAAAGCGTTGTGTTTTCCAGGCTTACGGGAGCGCATGTTATTGCTTCCAACTATCCGGGAACTACGGTTGAGTTCACCAAAGGGTTTATGAAACTCGGCGATGAAAAGGCCGAAGTCATCGATGTGCCTGGAACCTATACACTCGAACCGACCTCAAAAGCTG